>NZ_JBIWOA010000029.1:0-134509 GCF_044767525.1 Streptomyces sp. NPDC101234
CCCGATCAGGGGGAGACGCTGCTGGGCCTGCAGACGAAGTACCCGGGAAGCAGACTCAGCGAGGAGGCGCTGGACTTCCGTCCCTACGGTGAGGGTTTCATCGACGGCTACATCAAGAAGGAGCTCTTCCACGACGTGTTCGCCGGGGACCTGCCGAAGGCGACCGCCGAGCTGATGTGGGCCGGCCAGCGCCCGGCCGACACACGCACCCTCGGGGAGCCGTCCGGCGCACCGGCCTGGAAGACCGTTCCGTCCTGGTACCTCGTGGGCCGCGACGACCAGGTGCTGCCCCCGGCCGCGCAGCGGTTCATGGCACGCCGGGCCGGCGCACACACCTTCGAGGCCGACACCTCGCATGTCGCGATGATCGCGCAGCCCGCGGCGACGGCCGCCCTCGTCAAGCGCGCCGCGCGCTGACACCACCAAGCCGACGAAGCCGACGAAGCCGACGAAGTCAGGAGGGGACGGCCATGTTCGAGAGGTGGGGGCGGACGATGGTCGGCCGGCGGTGGTGGGTGATCGGCCCGGCCGCGGCCCTCCTGGCGTTCGGCGGCGTCCGGGGCACGCGGGTCTTCGGCTCGCCGACCACCGGGGGGTTCGACGACCCGGCCGGCCGGAGTTCACGCGCGGCCGCACGTGCCGAGGCGACGCCGGCCCGGCCCGGCAACGACGCGGTGGTCCTGTACACCAGCCCCAGCACGACAGCCGACGCCCCGGCGTTCCGGCGAGCCGTCACACAGACGCTCCAAGCGCTGCCCCACGACGTGGTGACCCGGACCGTCACCTATTGGAGCACCGGCAGTCCGGCCCTGGTCAGCCACGACCGGCACGCCACCTACGCGGTGCTGACCCTGGCCGGCGACGACGAGGCGCAGCGCGGCGACGCGCTGGACGAGATCGAGGACGAACTGACCGCGCCCGGCCTGCGGACCCAGGTCGGCGGCACCACCACGGTCCACCGCGACATCCGCGAGCAGGGCGCGGAGGGCATCGCTTTCGCCGAGACGATCTCCATACCGGTGCTGCTCGTGCTCCTGGTCGTCGGCTTCGGCAGCCTCGGAGGAATCACATGAACGACGCCCCGGCACAGCGTGGGCCGGTCCTGGACGACGAGCAGCTCCGCCGGCTCGCCGAGTACGGTGAGGTGGAGCACGCCGAGCCCGGCCGGGACCTGTACACGTCCGGCGACGACACCTACGACTTCTTCCTGCTCCGGTCGGCGACCGTGGACATCGTCCGGGACGCGACGGCGATCGAGCCGGAGCGTGTGATCTACCGGGGCGGCCCCGGAGACTTCCTCGGCGAGCTCAACCTGCTGACCGGTCAGCACGTCTACCTGACCGCCCGGGTGGTGGTCGGCGGGACGGTCGTCCGGATCCGCTCGGCGATGTTGCGCCGGGCCCTCGCCGAGCAGGTCGACATCGCCGACACACTGATCGAGGCGTTCAGGGAACGGCGCGAGGTGATCCGCGGGGCGGCAGGCAACGCCCTGGAGCTCGTCGGCCGGTCGTACGCCGCGGAGACGCTGGAACTACGCACCTATGTGGCGCAGATGCTTCTGCCGAACTCCTGGCTCGACGCGGCCTCGGACCCCGGACGCTCGCTGATGGGACGGGCGGGGATCGGCGAGGACGACCTCCCGGCCGCGGTGGTCAACGGTTCGCTGCTGCGGCGTGCGACACCCGGAACTCTTGCCGAGGTGCTCGGTCTGACCTATCGAGCCGACGGGCGTCCGGTCGATCTCGTCGTGGTGGGCGCCGGCCCGGCGGGTCTGGCCGCCGCCGTGTACGGGGCGTCCGAGGGTCTCGTCACCGTGCTGCTGGACCGAGCCGGGCTCGGCGGCCAGGCCGCGAAGAGCGCCCGCATCGAGAACTATCTCGGCTTCCCACAAGGAGTCAGCGGCGAAGGCCTGACCCGTCTGGCGATGGTCCAGGCGCTCAAGTTCGGGGTACGGATCCACTCGCCCTGTGCGGTGGCCGGCCTGGACCTCTCCGAGGGGCGACGGCCGGCCGTCCTGCTGGAAGACGGCACACGCATCCAGTGCCGCGCGGTGATCGCCGCGACCGGGGCGCACTACCGCCACCTCGACCTGCCGCAGTGGACGACTTTCGAGAAGTCCGGTTGCGTCCGGTACGCCGCGACCGAGCTGGACGTCCGAGGCTATGAAGACCAGCCGGTGACGGTCGTCGGCGGTGCCAACTCGGCCGGGCAGGCGGCCCTGTCCCTCGCCGCCCGCGGCGCGACGGTGGATCTGATCGTCCGCGGCGCCGATCTCGGAGCCCGGATGTCGTCCTACCTGACCGACCGGATCCGAGCGCATGCGCGGATCCAGGTCCACACCGGCAGCACGATCCGCGAACTGGGCGGCGGCGACACCCTCGCGTCGATCGTCGCCGAGAGGTCCGACGGGCGGCGGGACCGGCTGGCTTCCCGCGCCCTGTTCTGCTTCATCGGCGCCGACCCGGTGTCGGGCTGGCTGGACGGCGTGGCCAAGGACCACAAGGGCTTCATCCTCACGGACAGCCGCCTGCCTGCCCAACCATTCGGCACACCCCTGCCGTTCCAGACCAGCGCACCCCGGGTCTTCGCAGTCGGCGACCTCCGTGCGGGCTCGACGAAAAGAGTGGCCACCGCCGTCGGCGAGGGCGCCGGCGCGGTCTCCTCCGTCCACGAGGCACTCGCCGACGACTGACATGCCCTTTGGCCACTGCTGCGAGGCCTCTGAGGAGTTCCGCGACTACCTTGAAGCAGGGCAGTTGCTGGTAGGGAGTCACACCGGGTCCGGCAGGTTCATGAGGGGAGAGCGGGGTGCCGTCCTCGTCCAGTGACCCGCCTGCCGGCGTCGGTTCGCCGAGGCTCCGCCGGCTCCGCCGTCAGCCGCTGACGAGCCCCACGACCAGGTTGATGGCGGTGGCGAGAACGCTCGTGCCGAAGACGTACGACAGCAGACAGTGCCGTAGCACGATCGCGCGGATCGCCGAACTGGAGACGCTGGTGTCGGACACCTGATACGTCATGCCGAGGTTGTAGCTGAAGTAGAGGAAGTCCCGGTACGCAGGCGGGTCGTCCGAATTGAAGTCGATTCCCTTCGCGGACTCGTAGTACACGTTGGCGTAGCGGGTGGCGTACGTCAGGTGCAGCGCCGCCCAGGCCAGGAAGACACCGCACAGCGCGGTCGCGGCCGCGACATGGCCGGTGTCGGACTTGCCGCGCAGGAGCAGCAGCACGATGGCGACCAGTGCGAACACCGCCACCGCGACGACCATGAGCTCTTCGCCGACGGGCCGGAGGTCCTCTCGTCGGGCATTGCGGTGGGTCGCCACGGCGTCCATCGGCCACAGCACCAGCCAGCCCGCCACGACGAAGAACAGTTCCGTCGCGGCGATGCCGGCCAGAACGCCCAGAGCCGCGTAGGTCGGCAGTCCGACGGCCACACCGACCCCGGCTCCCAGCACCACCGCGCCCGCGAGGCGGGGCGCGGCGTTCAGAGGCAACCAGCGCGTCATGCGGCACCACGCTAGCCGCGCCGTCGCCGATCCGCCCGGCGAGGCCCTGCCCACTGACCGACGACGGACCGGCGGCCGGTGTGCTCGGCGGGGCCAAGACGCATGGGGGGATCCGCGCGGGTGACTGGAGGTGATCTTGGATACCCGCGTGGCTGCGCGGCCGGTCCTCGGCTGCCGGTTCAGGAGGTGGGACCGAAGATCATCGATTCCTTGGTCCACGCCCCGGCCTGCTCGCTGAGGGAGAGACCGAGACCGGCCCGGTTCGGGATGATCATGCGACCGTCCTTGACCTCCAGGCGTTCGTTGAACATCGGCTCCAGCCATTCGAAAGGTTCCACCCAGGCCGTACGCGGACAGGCCGCGGACAGGTGGACGTGGATCTCCATGACGAAGTGCGGGGCGAGGGCGCGGCCCTTGTGGTCGGGCGAGGGCGGCGATCCGGAGAAAGGGAGCGGTGCACCAGCCACGCTCGCCCGGCGAGTTCCACCGATGCACCGGTTCGTGGTGGTCGCCGACCGGCCGGCGACCGGTGCGGAACGTCTGACCAGGCGGAGGCCCGCGCCCGGACTCTCGCTGCGGCGCTGTGCCCGCGGGAAGTGGATGCCTGCGGTTGTGTTCAGGGGGCGGCTGCCGCGAACGCCTTCGAGAAGGCCGCCCCGCATGATGACGGCCGCGACCTGGGCACCGTTCGCGTAGCAGGTGTTGTGAGCCGCCGGGCCGTTGTCTACAGCCAGCCGTTGTGCTTGAAGCCCCGGTGGAGGAGGAAGCAGGCCACGGCGATGACGCCGATCGCGAGGGGGTAGCCGAAGCGCCAGTGGAGTTCGGGCATGTGGTCGAAGTTCATGCCGTACATGCCGGTGACCATGGTGGGTACGGCGATGATCGAGGCCCAGGCGGTGATCTTGCGGGCGTCGTCGTTCTGGGCGACGGCGACCTGGGCGAGGCGGGCCTGGAGGATGGAGTCGATCAGGGCGTCGAAGCCGGTGATCTGGTCGGTGACCCGGGCCTGGTGGTCGGCGACGTCGCGGAAGTAGGCGCGTATGGCGGGGTCGACGGCGCGCAGGGGTGTGACGGAGAGCGTCTCCAGAGGGCGGGCGAGAGGGGCCACGGCCCGCTTGAGTTCGAGGAGTTCGCGCTTGAGCTGGTAGATGCGGCCGGCGTCCGCGGTCTGTCCTGGCTTGGGGGAGAAGACCTCGGTCTCGACCTCGTCGATGTCTTCCTGGACGGCGTCGGCGACGGAGACGTAGTCGTCCACGACATGGTCGGCTATGGCGTGCAGCACGGCGGAGGGGCCCTTGGCCAGCTGCTCGGGGTGGGCTTCCAGGTCCTCGCGCAGGGGGCCGAGGGAGCCGTGGCGGCCGTGGCGGACGGTGACGACGAAGTCGGGGCCGGTGAAGACCATGATCTCGCCGGTGTCGACGACCTCACTGGTCGCGGTCAGCTGCTCGTGCTCGACGTAGGTGACCGTCTTGAAGACGGCGAACAGGACGTCGCCGTACTGTTCCAGCTTGGGCCGCTGGTGGGCGACGACGGCGTCCTCGACGGCGAGCGGGTGCAGGTCGAACAGCTCGGCGACGCGTGCGAACTCCGTCTCGGTGGGCTCGTGCAGACCCAGCCACACGAAGTCGTGGCCGTGCTCGCGTACCTGGCGGACGGCCTCCTCGACCGTCTCCGTGCCGGGCCGGCGGACGCCGTCGCGGTAGAGGACGCAGTTGACGACGGAGGAGCCGAGCGGGGATCGGGCCGGGTGGCTGAGGTCCACGCGACGGCGGCTGCGGCGCGTCAGGCCGGCGACTTTGCGCAGGTTGCCCACCATCGACATGTGTGACTCTCCTCGGCCGGTCAGGGTCCGGAAAGTGTGCCAGGGGACGGTAAGGCTCAGGTGAGGCGCGAAGCGGTGCCGCTCGCCGGTACTGGTGACAGGAAAGCGTGCTGCCCACCGCCCGACCGGTCGGGCGTCGGTGCTCGCCGGAGAAGATCTCCCTGCCCTCGCGCGAGCACGGCGGCGGCCGGCAGGCCGTCGATCAGGGTGACCCGGCCCTCGGTCTTCAGGACCGGGTTGTCCGGCGCGGCGCCGGTGCGTGCCTTGCCCACGGCGGGCATGAACGCTTTCCGCGCCCCGGGGGACAGCGTTGCGAGGCTGCGTTTACGCAGGTCAGCCCGCGTAGCTCAGTGGATGGAGCACGTGCCTTCCAAGCGCCGCTCCCAGCATGGCCGGATGTTCGCTCCGCGCAGTCGGCGTTCGCGCCCAGATCCCATTGTGCCCGTCACTGTCACGCTCGCCCGCTGAACAGGTCGGCTGTGGAAGAGTGCCGGGGCCGGGTTCAGGGGCTGTAGCCGCGTTGCGGTGGTCGCCGCAGTGCTGACCCCTGGCTGCCCAGGCAGGGGTGGGAGGGGCTTCCCGCGGCTCCCGGGCAGCTGTGACTCCCGGAGACCCCTTTGGTGCGGGTTTGGCGCGGATTTGGCGCGGACGAGATCCGGCCCTGGAACGGGCACGTTCCAGGGCCGGAGCATCAGTCACATTCGGCCTGTTCCGGGTCCGCCTGTTCCTGCGGTGGCGGTGACGGCGGGAACAGACGATCTTCCAGAGCAGGCAGCCCGAACAGCAGAAGAAGCGGCACCACCGGGGCGAGCAGAGCGATCACGATCACGGCGCCTCCACACGAAGCTGGCGATCACGACTGTCATTTGACGGCAAGCAGGCCACGTTCACCGTGCGACCGAACGGGTGACGCCGCACCTGGGCACAGGGCCCGTGTAGGCCGAACGGGTGAAGCGTGGTCGTATTCGGCTGGGCCGGGCGACCG
This sequence comes from Streptomyces sp. NPDC101234, assembly GCF_044767525.1. Classification (NCBI taxonomy): domain Bacteria; kingdom Bacillati; phylum Actinomycetota; class Actinomycetes; order Kitasatosporales; family Streptomycetaceae; genus Streptomyces; species Streptomyces sp. NPDC101234. The sequence goes on from NZ_JBIWOA010000029.1 coordinate 6,314, forward strand.
CGCCGCCCCGTGCGTGATCGCGCCGGACCGACCTCACCAGCGCTGTCGAGAACGTCAACGGGCTTACCCCGGCGACGACCGTCGCCTTCGGCGAGCACGCCCTCCACCGCACCGGCCGCGACACCTGTCCCGGCAGTGGCATCGCTGAACGTCGGCGTAAAGGTCCCTGCCGACCTGGCCGCGCTCGCAGATCGCTGCCCAGCGGTGCACTGTGGAAGCCGTGGGCTCCTGGCAGCAACGCTCTTCGGGCCTCGGGCGGGGCACGACGCCATTGGGAGACCGGGAAGGCGTCCCGTCCGGACGAACCCGAGTCCGAAGACCTGCTGGCACCTTCGCGCCCCGGCGCGGAGGGACGTCCGTAGGCCAGGCTCCGCGTACGAGCCCCGACCCCAGAGGCATGCCCGTGCTCCGCGCCCCCGCCCTTCTTCTTGTATCCGCCCTCCTGCTCACCGCATGCGGCGGCACCAGGAGCGGCGGCGCCGACCCGGCGACGTCCGCCGCCGCGGGCTATCCGGTCACCCTCGACAACTGCGGCCACAAGGTCACCCTGAAGTCGCCGCCGAAGCGGGCCGTCTCCCTCAACCAGGGCACCACGGAGATCCTGTTCTCCCTCGGTCTCGCCGACCGCATGGCCGGCACGGCCACTTGGACCGACCCGGTGATGAAGGGCCTGGAGAAGGCCGACGCGTCCGTGCCCCGCCTCGCCGACAACAACCCGTCGTTCGAGAAGGTCCTGGACGCCGAACCCGACTTCGTCACCGCCTCGTTCGTCTCCACCCTCGGCAAGGGCGGGGTCGCCACCCGCGAGCAGTTCGAGAAGCTGGGCGTGCCCACGTACGTCTCGCCGTCCGACTGCTCCGACGGCAAGGACAACGACAGCGGCGGCGACGGCTCGCGCAGCGAACCGCTCACCCTCGACGCCGTTTACGGAGAAATACGCGACCTGGCCCGCGCGTTCGGCGTCGAGGAGCGCGGCGAGAAGCTCGTCGCCTCGCTGGAGAAGCGGGTGAGCACGGCCACCGCCGGACTGCATGCCTCGGACGTCTCCCTCATGTACTGGTTCGCCAACTCCCGGTCCCCGTACCTCGCCGGCTGCTGCGGCGCGCCGGGCGCCATCACCCGCGCGGTCGGCGCGCAGAACGCCTTCGCCGACACCCACGACGAATGGCCCCAGATCAACTGGGAGACCGTCGCCGACCGCGACCCCGACGTCATCGCGATCGGCGACCTGACCCGCAAGCAGCAGACCGCCGAGACCGCCGCGGCCAAGATCCGCTTCCTGGAGTCCAACCCCGCCACCCGCAATCTGACCGCCGTGAAGAAGAAGCGGTACGTCCTGCTGAGCGGGCAGGCGATGAACCCCTCCGTCCGCACGATCGAGGGGATCGAGAAGGTCGCGGCCGGTCTGCGGGACTTCGGGTTCGCCAAGTGAGCGTCCGCTTCCTGCTGTTGACGGGCGGCGGCCTGGTCGCGCTGTTCGTGTCGATCGCCGTGGCCGTGACGATCGGCCCCGCCGACATCTCCACCGGCGACGTCCGGGCATCCGTCGCGGCCCATCTCGGCCTCGGCGAGGGCACGTTGGCGCCGCTGCGGGACGGCATCGTGTGGAACCTGCGGATGCCCCGCACGCTGCTTGCCGCCGTGTGCGGGGCCGGACTCGCCGTCTGCGGCGCGGTCATGCAGTCGCTGCTGCGCAACCCGCTCGCCGACCCCTTCGTGCTCGGGGTCTCCTCCGGCGCGTCCACCGGAGCGGTCGCCGTGGTCGTGCTCGGCGTGGGCGGGGGAGCGGTGTCCCTCTCGGCGGGCGCCTTCCTCGGCGCGCTGCTCTCCTTCGGCCTGGTGCTGCTGCTCAGCCACACCCTCGGCCCCGGCACCGACCGGGTCGTCCTGTCCGGGGTCGCGGCCATGCAACTGTTCTCCGCGCTGACCTCCTTCACCGTCCTCACCTCGGCGGACGCGGAGACCACCCGGGGCGTGCTGTTCTGGCTGCTCGGTTCGCTCACCGGGGCCGACTGGGGACAGGTACTGCTCTGCACCGTCGCCCTGGCGGTGGTGCTCGTCGTCTGCTTCGGGTACGCCCGTACGCTCGACGCGTTCGCCTTCGGCGACGAGGCCGCCGCGGGACTCGGGGTCCGGGTCGCCCGCACCCGCCTGGTCCTGCTCTGCGCGACCGCGCTGCTCACCGCGGCCCTGGTCAGCTGCGCGGGCGCGATCGGCTTCGTCGGCCTGGTCCTGCCGCACGCCACCCGCGCCCTCACCGGCGCCGGGCACGCCCGTCTGCTGCCGGTCACCGCACTGACCGGGGCCGTCTTCCTGGTCTGGGTGGACACCCTCGCGCGAACCGTCCTCGACCCCCAGGAGGTCCCGGTGGGCGTGGTGACGTCCCTCATCGGCGTACCGGCGTTCGTCGTCGTCCTCTACCGCGGACGGGGAAGAGCATGACCGGCCTGCACGCGGACCGCGTCGTATGCCGTCTCGGCGACCGGATCGTCGTCGACGACGTCACCCTCACCCTGCGCCCCGGCGAGACCGTCGGCCTGCTCGGCCCCAACGGCTCGGGGAAGTCCACCCTGATCAGGCTGCTGTCCGGGATCCTCGCCCCCACGGCCGGAGTCGTGAGCCTGGACGGCCGCCCGCTCGCCGAGGCCGGCCGCCGCGCTATCGCCCGCCGTATCGCCACCGTCGAACAGCACGCCCACACCCGGACCGAACTGACCGTCCGGGACGTCGTCGCGCTCGGCCGGATCCCGCACCGCCGCGCCTGGACACCCCCGACGGCGGCCGACGCGGCAGCCGTCACCGAGGCGCTCGCGCGCACCGGACTGACCGACCGGGCCGGCCAGTCCTGGCACACCCTCTCCGGCGGCGAACGCCAGCGCACCCAGATCGCCCGGGCCCTCGCCCAGGAACCCCGCGAACTCCTCCTCGACGAACCCACCAACCACCTCGACATCCAGCACCAGCTCGACCTGCTGGAACTCGTCGCGAGCCTGCCGGTCACCACCATGATCGCCCTGCACGACCTCAACCTCGCCGTGATGTACTGCGACCGCCTGCTCGTCCTGCGCGACGGCCGCGCGGTCACCGAGGGCACCCCCGCCGAGGTCCTCACGCCCGCCCTCATCGAACAGGTCTACGGCGTCCGCACCGAGGTCACCCACGAACCCGGCCACCCCGTGATCCGTTTCCTGCGTCCCGCAGCCCGCGAGGGATCTCTCCGCAAGAGGACCACAACGAGCGATGCCCCGACAGCAACCTGAAGAACGAGGCACCGGGCACCCGCCCGCGGAACCGGCACCGTGCCGTGTCGTGGTCTGCCGGGACTGCTGCTGCGGAACCGTGAAAGTCCCCGGCGTGGACCACGACGAGCAGCTCGCGCGCCTGGCCGAGAGCGTCCCCGTACGCGTCTCGGACTGTCTCGACGTGTGCGAACACGCCAACGTGATCGTCGTCCAGCCCTCCGCCGCCGCCCGCGCCGCGGGAGCCCGCCCGGTCTGGCTCGGCCTCGTCAACGACCCCGACGCCACCGACGACATCACCGCCTGGGTGCGGGCCGGCGGGCCCGGCGTCGCCCCCTGCCCCGGCATCCTCGACCTCTACGCCTTCACACCGCCCCGAAGAACACGCTGAGCACGAATGTGTGGCTCTGGCCACCGAGAGGGGCTACGAACGGTGGAGGGCCGAGCACCTGCCTGCCCCGCAGCCGTCTCACGGCCCTTGGTGCGGCCCGAAGCCGCCTGCCTTGGCCTGCCGTGGACGAGACAGGCCGCCTCTCCTCCGCGCGGTTCACCCCCGGCGACCGGGCACTCCGGCGGAAGGCGTCGTGCCCAGCGCCTTGAGTGTCCGCAGGACCGGTGCCGTCTCCATGGTGCGGATCGCCTTGACCGCGCCCAGGCCGTGGGTGAGGTAGCGGTACAGGGCGGCGGTGTCCGGGCACAGGGCGTGTGCCACCAGATTGGTCGGGCCGGTGGTGTGGGCCACGAAGGCGAGTTCGTCATGGTGGGCAAGAGCAGTGGCCACTTCGTCGAGATGCGCGGGGGCGACCGCCATCCACAGCAGGGCCTTGACGTTGCCGCCCAGCAGGGCGGGGTCGATCTCGATGTCGAAGAAGATCGCCCCGCAGGCACGCAGGTGGTCCAGCCGGCGTGAGACCGTCGCCGGTGACCAGCCCGTGCCGACGGCGAGTTCGGCGATGGCCGCTCGTCCCTCCCGCCGCAGTGCGTCCATCAGGGCATGGTCGGCAGGGGAGAGCTGCACTTGGCCGCAGCGATCCGGGGGTGGCGTTCCGCCGGGTCCGACGAGCCTTGTTCCGCCCAGCATCCGCTGTTGCCGCGCGGTCAGCGCGTTGGCGCTCATCTGCCACGGGGTGAGCCAGCCCCGGTAGGTGCGCAGCAGGTGGTGCGGTCTTGTAGAGGTACCGGGAGTCGGGGTCCAGCTGGGTGCCGCCCCAACGGATCGCCCTGGCCTTCTCGTTGACCAGCTCGGTCAGGTCGTCCCGCCGGGCGATGCGTTCGAGCAGCGGTGGAGTGATCGTCAGGACGCCGATGTCCTGTGTGCGCAGGACGAACGCGGCTTGGTCGACGAGGTGTTCGGCGTAGGCGTCCGCGTCGGCCCCGCGTCCGGAGGCGATCAGTTTCTTCACCCACCGGCGATCGAGGTCGAGGGTGAAGCCGTGCCGTCCGTGCGTGGTCGCGGACCTGCGGAAGTACTCGCCGACGATGTGCGGACCGGTCGGCACGAGGCCGAGCCGGTCGAGGCCCCGCGCGAAGCCGTGGGCGTCGAGGTTGAGGTTGCTCCAGTGGAGCATCCGTTCCAGCCAGTCCCGCAACAGGACGACCCGTTTCGGCGCCCCGGTCGTGCCGCCGCTCTCGAACACCCCCACGACATCGGGGGACCGGCCGTAGCCGCGCGGTATGAGGTCCTGCGCGGGGACGTCCCGCAGCTCGGCCGCCACGTTGGGGAAGAGCGTGAGGCCGGCCATCGAACCGATACCGCTGCCTCCGGCGGACACGAACACCGTGTCTCCTGGCCGGAGTTCGACCCCGCCCCGCAGCGCCACGTACGCCGTCCAGCCCTGCTGCAGGTGAGCCACCGGATCCGGCAGCGCGGTGCGGTCCAGCCGGGTGCACTCGGCTGCCGGTACGACGGCGTACTCGCGCCGGCCCAGCCAGTGCGTGACCAGGTCGCCCGGCTCGAAGCCGCTGCCCTCCGGGGCTTCGACGACCTCCCCGATCGCGGCGCCGACCAGGGTGTCACCGGCGTTGAGCACGGGGAACGGGGTGTCCCGGGTCGCACCCGCGATGAGGATACGAAGAGTGGCGAAGACATGGAAGAAGTGGTTGCGTACCAGCACCTCCCCCTCTTGGGGCGGTACGACGGAGGTCTCGACCACACCGAAGTGCTCCGGCTGGGGCAGCCCGGTCGGCTTGGTCAGAAGGCGGACTTCTCTCTGGGTGGCGGGCAGAACTGCCATGCACGCTCCTGAACAGGATGAACGTAAGGGAGTTGAGCCCCAGGACACCGACGGTGGCCGGGGAACTCCAGCGTGCGGTGATCACGCCCGGCCGCTCCAGTGGCGACGGCGGACTGGAGCATTTCTTCCATCCGGGGCGCTCTGTTGAAGGAACCTCACACCACGGGCGTGGCCTCACGTGCGCACGACGGTGTCGGTGACCACGGGCACCCACCCGCCAGGGATGTGCGAAATCGACACCAGGGGTGGCACCGATGGAAGGAATCCACCATCTCCCGGCCCTGGCTGGAGTGCCTCGTTCTCCCGCCCCCACGCTGAGTCGTGGTCGGCCCCGACGCCCCGCCGACCGGGGCCGGGCCGGCGTGTCGACAACGGTGGAGAGGAACCCCCGATGACTGCTGAGCGTGTGCTGACGCCGACTCCCACGGCGTACCGATGGCGGTGGCTGGCGCTCACCGCCCTGCTGCTCGGTGAGGCGATGAACCTGCTGGACGCGACCATCGTGCAGGTCGCCGCACCGAAGATCCACGCCGACCTGGGCGGGTCGGTGTCCGACATCCAGTGGTTCACCACCGCCTACACCCTGCCGTTCGCCGTGCTGCTGATCACCGGTGGCCGGCTCGGTGACATCGCCGGCCGCAAGCGGCTGTTCGTGATCGGTGTCACCGGATTCATGATCGCGTCCGCCGCCTGTGCCGCGGCGCCCACGGTGGGGCTCCTGATCGCCTTCCGCGTGGTGCAGGGAGCCGCGGCGGCGGTGATCATCCCCCAGACCATCGGCCTGATCAAGACGATGTTCGCCGGTCCCGAGATGTCCAAGGCGCTGGGCAGCATCGGTCCGGTGATGGGCCTGGCCGCCGTGTGCGGGCCGGTGCTCGGCGGTGTGCTCACCCACGCCGACCTGTTCGGCTCCTCGTGGCGCGCCGCGTTCCTGGTGAACGTCCCCGTGTCGCTGGTCGTCCTCGCGATCGCGCCCAAGCTGATGGAGAACCGCGCTCCCAAGCGGCCCACCCTCGACCTGACCGGTACGTTGCTGGCCATGGCCGGGATCGGGCTCGTCGTCTGTCCGCTGATCGGCGCCGACCCGACCGCCCTGTCGGAGTGGAGCTGGGCGGCCATCGCGGCAGGGCTGTGCCTGATGGCCGGGTTCGCGGTGCACCAGCGCGCAGCGGCCGCAGCCGGGCGCAGCCCGCTGGTGGAGCCGAGCCTGTTCGCCCACCGCGGCTTCCCGGCCGCCCTGGTGACGTCGACGGCCTTCTTCGCCGTCACCAACGGTCTGATGATGGTCATCGTGCTCCAGCTCCAACTCGGTCTGGGCACCGACGTGTTGAAGGCCGGTCTGACCCTCGCCCCGTGGTCGGTGGGGCTGGCCGTCGCCTCCTGGGTGGCCGGTGCGCACCTGGTCAAGCGCTACGGGCACCGCATGATGTCCCTCGGGCTCGCCGTCCTGCTGGTCGGTGCGCTCGCCGCCATCGCCGTCTATCACGCGGCGGACCCGGACACCTATCCGACGCCGTTGCTGTTCGCGCTCGGGGTCGTCGGACTCGGGGTCGGTCTGTTCAGCCCGGCGTTCTTCACCATCGCGCTCAAGCCGCTTCAGCCGCAGGAGATCGGCTCGGCCGCGGGTCTGCTGAATGCGGTCCAGCAACTGGGTGCGACGCTCGGGGTGGCGATCCTCGGCAGCGTGTACCTGGGCAGCGCGGGCGACGGTGGCGCCTCGGCGGCCCTGCACGCCGTTCAACTCGCGTTCTGGGTCGCCGTGGCGCTCGTCGTCGTCAGCTTCGCGACCAGCCGGATGATGATCGACAAGAATGCTCCGGCCGAGGCCGAGGCCGGGGCGGGGCACTAGCCGAACCGATTCCGACATGGCGTGTGCGGCGGCCTCCGGGCCGCCGCTTCGGCGTGCCTGTGCCCTCCGGGCCACGGCCTCTCAACTCCTCGGCCCCGCAAGCCCTCAGCCCCGGGCGCGAGCCGGGGCGGGCGGCATTCTGGTGCGGGCCAGATCCGTGATGATGGGGCTTGCCGCCTTGAGGTTCTGCAGGACGGGGCTGGTCTCCAGGGCGTGGATCGCGTCCAGGGAGCCCAGCCGCCGGGCCAGGTAGCGGTGCAGGTCGGCAGGGTCGCGGCACAGGGCCTGGGCCACCAGATTGGTGGGGCCCGTGGTCGCGGCGACGTAGGCCAGTTCGTCGTGGCCGGCCAGGGTCGCGGCCACGTTCTCGATGTGTGCCGGGCTCACCGACATCCACAGCAATGCCCTTGTGTTGGCGCCGAAGTGCCCGGTGTCGACCTCGACGTCGAAGAAGATGGCGCCGCCCGCCTGCAGATCCGCCAGCCTGCGCGCCACCGTGACCGGAGACCAGCCGGTCGCCTGGGCGAGCTCCGCGTGGGTGGCCCGTCCGTCCTTCTGCAGTGCCACCAGCAAGTCGGTGTCGCCCTCGGCGAGTTGACGCGGCACGGGTACGTATGAGGTGTCGGCCGCCTCGTTCTCGCGCAGGACGCGCTGCTGCTCGTCGTCCAGCGCGTTCGCGCTGCGGCGCCAGTTCGTCGGTCCGCCGAGGTAGGTGTGCAGGATGCAGTGCGCGGACACCGCGGTGATGTTGCTGGTCCGCGGAATGTCGCGCAGCAGCAGGGAGTTGTGCGCGCCTGCATCGGTCGGTGTGTGGATGATCGCGACGATCTCGGTGCCGCCCGAGGTGAGTTTCACCCACGAGGTGTCCTGCCGGCGCACCAGCGCGTAGGCAAGGTCCTGCGCCGAACTCGCCGCCGCGGTCAGCCGGACGAGCCACTGTGTCCGGCCCGCCTGGTGGGGATCGGGCAGTCCGACGACCCGTAAGGACGCCTCGGTGCGCAGCCGGCGGTAGCGCCGGGCGACGGTCTGCGGCGAGACGTCGAGGGCGGTGGCGATCTGGCTGAAAGGTGCGCGGCCGTCGATGTGCAGAGCGTGGATCAGGGCACGGTCCAGGTCGTCCAGCATGCACACATCCTTCAATGGGGGCCTGCTCCGTGGAATAAACTTGAAGATAGCGCAGAGCACGCTACCATCGCAGCCGCAAGGCCCCGCAGAATTCCATCAGTTCACCGCTCGGGCCGTTGATGCCCGGGTGTAGCGGGGCACGCACAGCGAACGGACAGGCCCTCTCAAGGGCTCTCTTTACCGCCTCAGCCGGCAGGCAGTATTCGCTGATTTCGACGGGGTGTTTCACGGCCGGCGATCAACCTGTGCAGCCTCGCTCCTTTTCGTTGAATTGAACTCGTCTCGGGGAGGGTTTTATGGTGCAAGTGAAGGCACCCTCCGTCGGAGTCGGGCAGACCGCGCTCTTCATCGCGTGGATGCGGCAACTGGAAAGCGAGCGTCCGGATGCGCTGTTCCGGGATCCGCTCGCGGCCGCGATGCTTTCGGCGCTCTCCGAGGATCCGGTCCTCGCCGACGTGGCCGAGGTGATCAAGCAGACGCACAACAGCGCTCGCGGTTTCCCCACGTACTTCGCGCTACGCACGAGGTTCTTCGACGACGAGATCCTCGCCGGGGTCCGGGGTGGCGTCCACCAGGTCGTCACGCTGGCCGCCGGTGTGGACGGGCGTACCGTACGGCTGGACCTGCCGGCCGGGACCCGCTGGTTCGAGGTCGAGCTGCCCGAGATGACCAGGTTCAAGGACGCTCTCGTCGAGGGCTCCGGGCTGCCGCCGGCCTGTGAGCGCATCGGGGTCGCGGCCGATCTGCGCGAGGACTGGCAGTCGGCCCTGCGAGCCGCGGGTTTCGACCCCGGACGGCCCACGGTCTGGCTGGTCGAGGGCCTGCTCATGTACCTGACCGACGCGGCCGGGGAGGCGCTCGTCGCCGGCCTCACCGAACTGTCCGCGCCGGGCAGCCGGCTCATGCTGGAGCACCTCAAGGCGGCCATGCTGGAGGAGGAGGGCAGGCCCGTGCGCGAACGCGTCGAGGAGCAGGGCGCCAAGTGGCTCTCCGCCCGCGACGACCTGGCGGATTGGCTCGGCGGCCACGGCTGGCGGGCCCGGGTGTACGCGGGCGACGATGCGCGCATCGGCCACGGGCGCACGGTGGCTCCGCCTCCGGCCTGCTGGCTGGCGACCGCGGAGCTCACCCGTCAGGAACGCTGAGGGAAACACTCTCCCGTGCTCGATCAATGATTCGGAATTCCATGTTCCGTCGTGGAGCGCAGTATTCCTCGTCATCGTCACGATATTTGGCCGAGACGTGCTGTGCGGCACAGGTCTGCCGGAAGTGTCGCGCGCGGGGGGCACTGGGCATGATCGCCCGCGGTGTGTTTCCCTGCGGTTTGTCGCCCTGTTAACCGGGTGGTGCGGCTCCGGATTCCGATCGTATTGCATCCTGCTTGGCGGGATTTCCCCCTCCAGAACCCGGAATGCGGGATTCCCAGGTAATTATGTCGCCCGCCTCTTTCCTGGGCGCATCCGGGAAGCCCTGCCCCGTCACTCGTCTCACGGACAGCAGAGGATTCGCATGTCTGACGACACAGCCCGCCCGTACGACCCCGAAGAGCCGCGTGGTCGCGGCGGCCACTGCGTGGTGCTCGGAGCCAGCATCGCCGGTCTCTTCGCCGCCAGGGTGTTGTCCGACACCTTCGACCGGGTCACGCTGGTCGACCGGGACGAACTCCCGGCGACGGACGAGAACCGGCGCGGTGTACCGCAGGGGCGGCACGCCCACGCGATCCTGCCCGCCGGCACCCGGGGGCTGCAGGAGATGTTCCCGGGCCTGCTCGAGGAGTTCGAAGCGGCAGGGATCCCCGTGGTGCGCGAACCCACCGAGATGTACTTCGCGCCGGGTGGTCACCTGCTGTGCCAGGAAGGCCGCTACGCCGACCCCACCCCCACCTATCAGCCGACCCGGCCGCAGCTGGCGGGCCGAGTTCGCGAACGCGTGCGGAAGCTGCCCGGTGTGGAGATCATCGACCGGTGCGAGGCCGGGGCGCTGCTCAGCACTCCGGACGGCACGCGCGTCACCGGCGTCCGCGTGGTGGAGCGCGCAGGAGGGGCGGAGCGCGAGCTGACCGCCGACCTCGTCGTCGACGCGACCGGCCGCGGTGGACGCACCACCCGCTGGCTGGCCGACCTCGGCTACGAACCGCCGGGCAACGCCCGGCACTCCAGACACGCAGGCGGGGTGCCCCGGATTCTTTCGAGGCACCCCGCCACAAGGCGTGATCGTTTCAGTGCGCGGTCACAGGGTCGCGCACTGGCCCTGCCGTGCGCCCGTCACGGAGTTGGGATGCCCGTCGTTGGTGGGCGGCGGGACGTTGCCGGAGCAGATCAGGGAGCCGCCGATGGTGTTGCTCTCGATCTCGGCCCGGGAGTCCTCGGGGAAGGGGCCGGTGCCGGTCGTGCCCTGCACCTGTACCGAGCCTCCGACGTGGTTCGCGATGACCTCCGCACCGCTGTGGTTGTCGGACAGCGCCACCTGGCCGGTGATCCTGTTTCCGGCGCAGCCGTCGTCACCCGGGTCCCCGATCACCACGAATCCGGCGGCCCGGGCGACGTTCACCGATCCGGTGACCGTGCTGCCGCAGACGCCGAACCGGGTGCCGTCCAAGGACAGGACGCTGCCCCGGATCGTGGAGTTGCTGATGAACAGGGCGCCACCGGCGGCGCCGTGCACGGTGCCGCCGACCGTCGCGTTGACGATGCAGGTGCTGCCGCTGCCGGCGAACACCGCGTTCGGGACCGATCCGGTGATGGTCCTGGTGCAGGTCACCGTCTGGGTGGCGGACTCCAGGGCACCCGCCAGGTAGTTGCCGTCACCGCTGTACTGGGCGGTGATGGTGTGTGTTCCGGGCAGCAGGTTCGACGTGTTCACCTGCGTGCTGCCGCAGTTGGTGCCGCCGCCCGGCGCCGGCGTGCCGGTGCCGAGAAGTGTGCCGCCGTCGCGGAACACCACCGTCCCGCTCGGCGGCGAGGGCGGGGCGCTGCTCGGGGCGGCGGGGCACACCGTGTCGGTGAACGTGGCGGCCTGGCCGAACGCCGAAGGGCCGGCGGACGCCAGGGTCGTGGTGACGGGCGCCTTGCCGACCGTCTGGACCAGGGTCGCGGCGGTGCTGGGCTTGAGGTCGGCGTTGCCGCTGTAGACCGCGTCGACGTTGTGCGGGCCCGGGCTCAGCGTCCCGATGCTGCTCGACGTCGCCCGCCCGGTCGTGGTGTCCACCGGCACCGGGCCGCCGAGCGGGTTGCCGTCCACCTTGAAGCTCACCGTGCCGCCGTCGGGTACGGGGGTGACCGTCGCGGTGAAGTTCACCGACTGGCCGTACACGGACGGGTTGGCGGAGGACGTCAGCGAGGTCTGGGAGTCCTGCGGGACGGTCTTGAAGAAGATCGCGTCGACTCCCGGCGGTGTGGGGGCCGGATTCGGCCCGCCGGCGTTGCCGGAGAAGGAGCCGTAGAAGACGTTGCCGACGGCCTTCATCTGCTGGAAGTCACCGAGGACACGCTGGGTGGTCGTGGTGTCGGACTTCTCCGGTGAGGAGAACGACTGCAGGACGGTGTCCGTGAACGTGACGCCGTGATCGGTGCTCCGGGCGAGGTGTGCGGAGAAGGTGGGGTATCCCGCGGTGTTGGGGCCGTCGAAGGTGTCGTAGAGGACGCCGACGGTTCCGTCGGCGAGCACCGCGACCGAGGGGAGCGCCGTGTTGGTCGAGGCGGAGACGTTGTGCTCCGCCCCGACGGTGAGACTTCCCGCGCCGTCGTCGGTGAGCCGCCGGATCCTGATCTGGTTGTTGCCCGAGGCGTCCGCGCCGTAGGCCACGTACACGTCGCCGGTGGACGGGTCGACGGCGGCGTGGTCGACGCCGCCGAGCAGCGCGTTGACCCCGCCGAACTTGTACGTTGCGCCCTGGTGGGTGTCGGCCGTCGCGACGGCGATGCCGTTCGGGCCCTCGCCCGGGTTGTTCCCCAGCGTCCAGCCCGTCCCGTCGCCCTTCCACCGGTTCAGCCGGAAGGTGATGTTCTGCGGGTCGCCGGTCCCGGCACCGGTCTGGAGGAGGGTGTAGACCCAGCCGTTGCGCGGATCGGTCGCCAGGCGGACACCGCCGCTGGTTGCCGCGTTCGTGACGACCGGGCCCGGTGAGGCGGGCGCGGTGAAGCCGAACGGGTGGGCGGGGGACGAGACCGCGACCTGCGCCGTCGGCGGGGTGGCGGTGTCCTCGTAGGAGACGTAGAGGTCGTCCTGGCTCGCGTGCGACGGGTCGCGGTTCACCAGCAGCCAGGGCTGGTCGGCGGTCGTGCTGGTGCCGCTGACGGGTGCGGTGGGGGAGCCGTTCCAGGTCCACGCCGCCGCGTTCGCGGGATCGCCGGTCGAGCCGACCACCACTCGGGTCTGGGTGCAGGGGGTACCGACACACGTCAGGAAGGCACCGTAGAGGGTGCCGTCGCGGCCGTAGTCGACGGTCTGGTCGGCTGGAGCGTTCGTCTCGTCGCTGAGACCCGGTGCCGGGATGGTCTTCTCGTTCGCCCAGGACGTGCCGCCGTCCGTCGAGTAGAGCAGGTCGGCGTTGCCGCTGCCCCACCGCATGTTGTCGAACCGGCTGATGACGATCTTGTCGGTGTCGGCCGGGTTGACCGCGATGGAAGGCTCGCCTCGGCCGTTGGGAAAACCGGAGAGTGCGCTCGCGTCGACGACGGTCACCGGAGCGGCCCCCACCCTCGGCCGCGGCAGTCCTCCGGCCAGGGTTCGCGCGGCCGGCGGGGCGTTCCGCGCGGAGTGGCTCGCCGACGTCGTCGGGGCATCGTCCGCCCAGGCCCGCGAAGGCAACAGGGCCAGCGGAACCGAGGTCAGACCGAGCGAGATGGCGGCGGCGAGAACTCGTCTCGCCGCGGTCGGCGCATGCCGCAACGCAGGCACAGGTCTTCGGGGTGGCACGGGCGGGTCTCCTCATCGGATGAGCGGTTCATCGGACACACGATCGGACACGAGGGTCGACTGCCAGGGTGCCGACGGCCACGGGCCGGTCGGCGTCGGCAGCACTGTCGAACCACTCGCATGCCTGTGCGAACCACCCGCCCGGAGCAGCTGTCCCGTACGAGTGCTCCACCTCTCGAAGGGGTGAGCCGATGTGGGTCTTTCGCCGCCGTCGCCGAGGCTGTTCCCGAACGCCACTTCGCCTTCTTCGAAGTCCTTGCGGGACAACGCGGGTTCCCGGCTGATGTGCAGGGGACATGCCCCTGTTGGCCAGGTGCCGAGAGTGCCCATGGGGTCGGTTCGGCCGGTCCTGGCGATTCCCGCAGCTCGCTGATGTAGCAGATCCATAGCTGCTTCATCACTTATATGTGTGTCCGTCGTGGAGGACTGGGTCTTCGGCTGGGTGGTCTCGCGTGGTGCGTCCGATCCCGTCGCACGGCCGTGGGGCGCAGCACTGCTGCGCCCCTCCTTGGCGTTCTGCCGGTCAAGTGGATGAGGCGCGGCGGTCAGTGGGGAGGACCGGCTTGTCCGGCCAGCCATGACCCAGGGGCAGCCGGCCCGCGCGGTGCGCGTCGCGTTGTTCGGTCACCCACCGCTGTACTTGGCCAACGGACTTCGCGACGGGCCGGCCGGTGGTGTCGAGCGGGTGGGTGCACCATCGTGGATCCTCGGCGGTCCACCCCGTCCAGCGGTGCCAGACCATGTCCGACCAACTGCCGTTCGTGACGACATCCGGCCGATGGCGGGGGTCGTGGGCATGCCCGCGGTGCCAGGCGGCCCAGCCGAGGAAGGCATCGACAGCGGCGACGTCCCATCGGCCGGCGTCACGTATGACGAGCCGGTCGCGCCGGACGTCGTCGGCGACGTCGATCAGACACACCGCGATCCCGTCCAGCAGCGGCGCGGAGGGAGCGGCCAGGACTTCACCCACGTGCTCCCCAGCGCCGTTCATACTCCCCAGATTCTCCCCAGGGAACGGCCCCGTGCGGGGTCGGTGGGGCGTGCTGGAGAAGCTGCTGCGGTCGGTCGGCTCGTCGCGTTCGCCCGCGTGGGCACCGACCTGGCCGACCGAGCGGTCACCGCTTCGGCACCGCTCGACGGTCTCGGAATGGGACTCCGGTGCGAACGAGCGAGGAGGACGCGGCTTCTTCATCCCCACGCTCTCCATGGTGGACATCCTTCCGGGGCCGAGCAGCCCCTGATCTCGGAGGTCCCGTCACAGCGGATCAAGCCCACTCCGGCGTGGGCGGCTCTAGCGGACGGACTTGATGCGGGTGGTGATGGCGAAGCCACCGAGAAAGGTGAAGGCGGCGGCGATCAGGTACAGGAGGGTGTAGTTCTTGCCGCCGCAGGTGCCGATCAGGAGGAGCATCGGGGCGACCAGAGGGGCCAGCCCCTGGGCGAGGGTGGTGGAGAAGCCGTAGATGCCCGCGTAGCGGCCGGCGCTGGTCTGCCGCTCGGGGAGCACGTCGAGCATGACGGCCTGGTCGACGGTGGCGAACATGCCCAGACCGAGGTTGCCCAGCACCGCTCCGGCGATGATCACGGGCAGTGTGGGGGCCAGGGCCATGGTGACCGCGCCGGTGGCGAACACGCAGGCGCCGATCAGCACGAAGACGCGACGGCGACGCAGCCTGTCCGACAGGAACCCGCCGCCGATCGCGCCGAGCATGGTGGCCACGACCCCGGCGCCGCCCAGGACTGCGACGATGCTTGAGACGTCCTTGACGCTCACGCCCGTACGGGCGGCCAGGAAGAAGGCGGTGAACGTCGAGGTCAGGGTGAGCCCGAACATGAACAGGAACTTGCCGAGCCAGTTCCAGGCGAAGTCGGGGCTCCGGCGCGGGTCGAACACGTAAGAGGCGGTCAGAGTACGGAGATCGAGTCGTCCCTCCGGCAGCGGCATGCCGCGGCTGTCCGGTTCGTGCACGAAGCGGACGAAGAAGAACATGGACACGGCTCCCACCGCTCCGGGCACGAGGAACATCAGCAGGCTGCTGCCCGACAGGGCACCGGCGAGGAGTGCTCCGCTGACGGGGGCGAGTTGCTGGACGACACCGGTCAGCGCGGCCACCTTGCCACGCTGTTCCTCGGACAGACGGTCGGCCTGGGAGGCCGTCAGCAACGCGAGGACGGTGCCCCAGCCGACCTGCGCCAGCATCCAGCCGAGCGCGAGGCCGAGGACGCCGGAGGCCAGAGCCATCACCAGCAGGGCGACGAGTCCGACGAAGGTTCCGGCGATCAGCAGCGGGCGCCGACGGCCGAGCCGGCTGCGGGTGCGGTCGCTGAGCACACCGAACAGCGGGGCCGTCAGGATGGCGGTGAGCCCGCCCGCGCCGGTGATGTAGCCGAGGAACTCCTCGTGCCCGGGGGCCAGCTGGTCGACCCGGATCGCCAGGGAGATCGCCATCGGGGTGACGATGGCCATGAACACACCGAAGACGGCGAGGACCATGAGCCGGACGTAGGAGTCTTCCGCCTGTCGGGGGTGGCCGGAACCCGCCGTCCCAGTGTCGGCGGGGCCGGTGAGGAGCGGTCCGTCGGTCGGCGGTTGCGGGGGAGGGAGCAGTGCCATGGAGACCTCGTGTTCGGCAGACCGCACGCGGGCGTACGTACGGACAGGGAGGAGGGGACGGGGGAGGCCGAGCGGGGGACGGGGATCGGTCTGGGGACGGGGAGATCACCGGGAAGTCGGGGTGTCCTCGATCGTGATCGTGGTGTCGTGCTCCACGAGGCGTCGCACGACTGCCCGTTCGTCGGGAGTGTTGTTGGGCTGGTGCAGGGTGAGGGCCAGGGACCCGTCAGTGAGCCGGAAGACCATTCCGTGGCCGCCGTCCGCCGGCCACAGGGCGTGCTCGTCCTGCGTCCAGGGCCCGGTGATCCGCCCGGAGGCGGAGTGGGCGAGGCCCATCGCGTAGCCCTGCTCACCGTGACTGGACCAGAGCATGACGAGGTGGCCGCTGCCGAGGCGGAAGAGGAACGGCCCGTCCGTGACGTAGGCGGGGAACCGCTCCGACACCCCGGGCAAGGGGCGGGTCCAGGGGGCGTCGGACGCGTTGAAGAGGAAGACGGGCGTTCCGGTGGCGTACCGCAGGTCCTTGCTGAGGGGTTGCGCGAAGATCGCCCCGTCGTGGATCTGGGTCCACTCGTGGCAGTACACGATCCAGGGCGTCCCCGACGCGTCGACGTGCAGGGTGCCGTCGAGGCACTGCCACTTGCGCGGTGTGACGGCTCCCTCGCTCCAGGGGACGAACGGGCCCTGGAGCGTGTCGCCCACGAGGATCTGCGTGCCGCGGTAGCCGTCCGGAGCGGTGAACGTGGCGAACATGTACCAGCGGCCGCGGTACTCGTGGACCTCGGGCGCCCAGAAGGAGCCCTCGCTCCAGAACCCGGCGGGTGGCCGGAAGGCGGCGAACGGGCCTTCCCAGTGCAGGAGGTCGGTGCTGCGGTAGGTGTTGAACCCGATGCCGGGCCCGTCCCAGATGTCGGGGTCCGTGCTGCCGTAGAGGTGGTAGGCGGAGGTGGTCCGGTCGTGCAGGACGAACGGGTCACGGATCTGGATCTGGTCGAGCGTGAGGCCGTGTCGTACGGGTCCCGGGGTGTCGGTTCTGCCGGCCGTGGACGGTTCGTCCCCGGTGACGAGCCGCCCGCCGTTCACCGCGCGGACCAGACCGTCCACCAGCGGCTGCGAGATCTTTCCCTGACTGAGGCCGACGAGCCGGTTCAGGGAGAACACCCGGGCCGGGCCGAGCTGGGAGACGTCCTGGCCGAGCCGGGTGAGCAGTTCCCGGATCAGGGGGCCGCCCATGGGGTCCTCCAGCCAGTCGCCCAGGGTGCTTCGGCCGGTCAGTGCTGTGTTCACGCGTGGTTCCTTGTCATGGGGTGCGGATACGCCCGGCTCACGGCCACGGGGTGAAGCCCTCGTGCTGTACCGTCCAGCCCTCCGCCGGGAAGCCCGGACACTCGCCGTCCGTTCCGTCCCAGCCGGCCGCCATGAGGGAGACGGCCGTGAGGAGGGAGCCGTTGGAGGGGAGGTAGACCGGCAGGAGGCTGCCGATCTGGGGGGTGTGACCGGTGGGGAGGTAGTGGTTCTTCGGGGTCCGCATGAGCAGGGCGTCCACGGCGAGATCGGGGCGGCCGACGCGGGTCGCGGTCATCGCCATGGCGGGGAAGTCCCAGCCCCAGGCGCTGTTCCACTCCCAGTTGTCCAGGACGTCCTGGAGCGTCGCGGTCATGACCGCCGGGTCGACGAGCGGGGTCTCCGGGACGAAACCGAGGGCGCACAGCAGCGCGGGGTGGTCGTCACGGCGCAGATACGGCTCGGTGGCGACGGCCGTGTACACACCGTCGCGCCGGTGGGGGAGGGCCAGTCCGTCCTGGACGCGCTGCCACTGCTTGTCCCGCTCGCGTCCGGCTCGCTCGCGCCAGCGCTGGGCGATCTCCAACCCCCACCACCAGTAAGCGAGTTCGAAGGTCGGGTCCTCGGTGGTCGTCGCGTCGTAGAACTCCTGGGCGGGGACCAGCGGCGCCGGCAGGTGATAAGTGCCGTCGCGTTCCTCGACGAAGGAGGCCATGAACGCGGCCGTGTCCTCGACGAGTTCGGCGAAACGCGTCACCAGATCGCTCTCGGGGCGGGCGCGGTGCAGCAGTTCGAGGAGATAGAGGGGGTGGGGCTGCTGCCAGAGCAGGAACACCCCGATGTCCGAGGGGCTTTCGCGGCCGTCGGGGCCGGTCTGCTTGGGCCAGCGTGCCCCGTCGTAGTGCTGGCGGCGGGCGGTGACGCGGGCCTCGGGGAGGATGGACAGGTACCAGTCGAGGCTGCGTTCGAGGAGTTCGGGGCGGCCCCAGGCGGCGAAGTGGGCCGCGTGCCACCAGTGCATCTCCAGGTGGTGCTTGCCGTGCCAGGAGTTGGTGATCAGCCCGGTCTCCTGGGGTGGCAGGGTACCGGAGCAGTTGACCGCCGTGAGGTACTGCGAGAGCACCACCCGTCGCTCCAGCTCGGCGGCCCGCGGATCGGTGCTGCCGGTGAGGTCGATCGCGGCGCCGGAGGTCCAGAAGTCCTCCCACCATGCGGCCGAGGCCGCCGCGAGAGAGGTGAAGTCGCCTTCGATGGACGGGACTTTGCCGTCGGGGGAGAAGGATGCGATGAGTTCGAGCGTGTCCGAGTCCGTGGTCAGCAGGTATTCGTGCGGGTTCTCCGTCGGTCGTACGACACCGGTCGGCCAGGCGAGCCGGACGGTGTACGTGGTGTCGTCGAGGGTCCGGCGCAGGACGCACCCCGTGTCGGTGACCTGGTCGAGGTCGGTGCGGTGGCGCTCCGGCGAGGTCCAGTCGCTCGTCTGGAAGAATCCGTCACTCGCGTAGGGGAAGCGGATCACCACCCCGGCCAGGCCGTCGGCGAGCAGTTCGGACTCGATCCGGAAGGCGACACGGGCCCGGTGCGGGTCGGTGACGGTGGTGACCGCCGTCTCGTGGTCGGCGTAGGTGAAGCGGCTGCTGATCGTCCCGGTCCACAGGTCGAGGCACTGTTCGGTGTCCCGCAGGGCCTCGGGCCCGGTCTCGGGCTCGGCGTCGGGCGCGGGGCGCAGCAGGAGGCCGATACGGCCGAGGTCGAGGCGTTGCGGGTTGGCGCTGAGCCAGGCTCCGGGGCGCATCTCCTCGGGCAGATCGCCGCCCATCATGGCGGCGATCCCGAACTTGTCGGGGTAACTCACCTTTCCTCGGGCCGTGTTGTGCTCGGACATGGCGTCCGGAAGGGTGTGGCCCTCGGGGTTGGGCATGGCGTGCCAGCCCCAGGTGCTCATGGTCGCGGTGTTCACGGCGAGCCGGCGTTCCGCCATCGCGGCGCTCTGGTCGTGGTGCGCCGGGAACGACTGCATGCCGGTGAGGTCGCACGAGTAGGCGAAGTCGCCGTTGCCGACGGTGAGAACGTGGGCGGGGTCCGGCTCGGTCAGCCGGACTGTGTGCCGGCGGACCAGCGATTTCCTGTCGATCAACGGTGTTCCTTATTCGACGGTGATGATGGCTTCATTCGACGGTGAGGATGGCTTCGATCGGCTCGCAGCCCGGGGCGGTGGCCAGGACGCGGATCTTCCCGGTGCCGGTGGGCCGCACGACGGCCAGCACGCGGCCTTCGTAGGTGTGCCGTTCGGTCGCGTCGAAGCGTTCCTCCGACGCGGGGGCGGCACTGCCGAAGCCGAGCAGTTCCCCGGCGCCGGAGACCTCGACGGAGACCGGGCGGTCGGCGGCGGTGTGGACGGTGCCCCGCGTGTCGGTCAGGGTCAGGGTGACGTAGGCGAGGTCGCCGCCGGTCGCCCGGATGACCGGGCGGTCGGCCTCGGCGGTCAGTCGCACGGGACCGTTGGCCCACCGGAGGCTGGTGCGGCCGGTCTCGACGCCGTTCTGGTAGGCGACGGCGACCAGCTCCCCGGGGACGTACACGACCTCGAACTCGGTGCGGAAGCGGTGCTCCGCGCCGACGGGCCGTCGCCCGAACGAGTTTCCGTTGCCGAGGAGTTCGACCTCGTCGGCGTCGGAGTACACCTCGACGGTGATCGGCTTTCCCTCCCAGCCCGGCCAGGTCCAGCTCGCGAGGGAGTCACTCCACGCCCAGGGGCCGCCGATGGGGGTCAGGCCGTGGTTCTCGGGGCGTCGGACGGCGATGTAGGGCTCGGTGCGCAGTCCGAAGACGATCTCGCGGTAGTAGGAGGCGGGGCGCCGGTGGCCGGTGATGTCGATGTCGCCGCAGCCCGCGAGGAGCTGGGGGAAGGGGGCGGTGTGTTCGGGGCGGGGGTTCTCGGGTGTGGCGAACTGGGGGCGGCCGATGCCCACTTCGCCGATGTAGTCCCAGCCGGTCCAGGTGAAGTCGCCGATGACGTGCCCGTGTTCCCGCACCAGCTTCCAGTTGCCGTCGATGCGGGTGGGGAAGGTCTCGGTGCCCAGGATGATCCGGTTCGGGAACAGTTCACGGTCGAGGGCGTAGCGGGCCTCGGCGTAGTTCATGCCGGCGACGTCCAGGACGGCGAAGGACTCGGCGGTGCGCCGGGTGACGAGGTCGGAGGCGCTGACGTAGTTGATCATGTCGCCCGCGTCGGCCATCCGGGAGTTGATTCCCCCGCCCGCCGCGGAGTCCTGGGTCTGCTGTGCACGCAGGGCGGCCAGCTCGGACATCACGGCGAGGAAGCCGTTGACGGCGTTGGTGACATAGCGGGTGGAGTCGAGGGAACGGACCTTCTCGGCGAGTCTGCGTCCCCATGCGGCGCCGACCGCCGACCCGGTCTCGGGGATCTCGTTGCCGATCGAGTACATGATGACGCTGGGGTGGTTGTAGTCCTTGGCGACCATCGCCTCGACGTCGCGTTCCCACCACTCGGGGAAGTGCAGGCTGTAGTCGAAGCCGTTCTTGGCCGAGGTCCACACGTCGAAGGTCTCGTCGACGACGAGCATGCCGAGGCGGTCGCAGGCGTCGAGCATGGCCCTGCTCATCGGGTGGTGGGACATGCGGATCGCGTTGAATCCGGCGTCCTTCAGGAGCTGCACCCGCCGCTCCTCCGCGCGGGCGTAAGTGGCCGTGCCCAGTGGGCCGTTGTCGTGGTGCACGCAGGCACCGCGCAGCTTGACCGTACGGCCGTTGAGCCGCAGCCCCCGCTCGGGGTCGAGGCGGAGCGAGCGGATGCCGAACCCCACGCTGTCGCTGTCCACCGGGTTGCCTTCGGAACTCAACGCGACGTGACAGCCGTACAGATGGGGGTTGCCCACGTCCCACAGGCGCGCCTCGCGCACGTACAGACGGGAACGGACGACGGCGTCCTCGCCGGGCAGCACGGTGACCTTGGTGACGTCGCCGGCCAGGGTGTTCCCCGAGGCGTCGCGCAGGTTCACCGCGACGTCGAGGGTACGGATCGCGATCGAGTCGTTGCGCACCCGGGTGGCGACCTCGACCACCGCCCGCGCGCCCTCGACGTCGAGCGTGGTGACGCGGATGCCGTCCGGGACGATGCGCACCAGGCCGCCGGTGAGCATCCGGACGGGACGGTAGATGCCGGCGCCGGTGTACCAGCGGGAGTCCTGGTGGGCGCGGGCCTCGACGCGGATCTCGTTGTCGGCGCCATAGCGCAGGAAGGGGTCCGCGTCGACGATGAACTGCGAGTAGCCGTAGGGGCGTTGACCGGCGTAGTCGCCGTTGATGTGGACGGTGGCATCCCGGTAGACGCCCTCGAACTCGAACTGGACGCGCTTGCCGCGCAGGTCCTCCGGGACGAAGAACGCCTTGCGGTACTCGAAGACGCCACTGGGGAAGTAGGCGCCCGCACCTCCCTCCATGGTCACCTCGCCGTCCGGCGCGACCCGGTCCTGGCCGATCATCGCGTCGTGCGGGAGGGTGACCGGCTGGAACGGGGCCACGGGGCCGGACAGTTCGGCGAACGGGTTCACCTTGCGCCGGGTCTGCCAGTCGTCGTTGAAGGAGGTGCGGATCATTGCCTGCCTTTGGTGTGTTCGGGAGAGGGGAGGTTCAGGCCGCCTGGCCCGCTTCGACCGCGTGGCCTTCTTCGGCCGCGTCGATGCGGCGGGCCTTGGGGATGAGCGCCACCAGCACGGCACCGAGGGCGCACGCTCCGGCGACCAGCAGGAAGCCGTTCGTGAAGCCGCCGTCCAGATAGAACTGGGTGCCCTTCATGACCGCGCCGTCCTGGGCCATCACCGTGAAGACGAGCTGGCTGACGATCACCTGGATCACGCTCTGTATCAGCCACTGGGAGCCGTTGGCGAGGGCCTGCTCCTCGGGTGCCACCGACTCGATGACCATGATCGGCAGCACGGAGACCACCAGGCCCATGCCCGGACCGGAGATCACGCCCAGGAGGACGAAGTGCCAGATCTCCGTGTGGAGTTGGGAGGCGACGGCGTATCCGGCGGTGGTCAGGGCGCCGCCGACGGCGAGCAGGACGCGGGTGTCGACGCGACGGGTGAGCCGTCCGGCGAGGACCGCGGTCACGATCACCAGGACGCTGATCGGTGACTGGACCGTGGCGCTCTTGGTGACGGACCACCCCAGGCCGTCGGAGACCGTCGGGATGGCGGGCATGAGGGTCAGGAGCATGGTGACGGTGCCGACGGCGAAGGTGGCGCCGGCGCCCACCGAGGTGGCCAGGAAGACGGTCCAGACCCGGCGGCGCCTGATCAGCGGCAGCGGGAGCAGCGGGTCGGCGGCGCGGGACTCGTAGGGGAGGAACAGCAGCACCGCGAGGGCGCCGACCCCGATCCAGGTCAGGGTCCTGCCGCTGGTCCAGCCCCAGGCGGAGCCCTCGCCGATGCCGTAGACGATCGCGCTGAGCCCGCCGCCGAGCAGCACTCCGCCGATCCAGTCCATCCGGCGGGCCGCTTCCCGGACCGGGCTCTCGGGCACGCACAGCAGCTGGAGCAGCAGGCACACGGTGGTGGAGGCGACGATGAACCACAGGGCGCCGCGGAAGCCGTGGTGGTCGATCAGCCAGGCCGACAGGAACGGCCCGCCGAGCCCCACCAGGCCGATGCTGGCGGCCAGCACGCCGCTGGCCGTGCCGACCAGGCGCCGCGGGAAGATGTCGCGGGCCAGGGCGTAGGCGATGAACACCGTGGCCCCGTAGGCGCCGGCGAGGACGCGTCCGGCGAGCAGTGTCGAATAGTCGGTGGCGAAGGCGGCGATCGCGTCGCCGAGCAGGCCGACGGCGGTGGCGACGACCAGGACGCGCTTCTTGCCGTACATCGCGGCGGCCTTCATGGCGAACGGCGTCAGGAACGTGCCCAGCAGCGCGCCCCCGAGGGTGAACCAGGCGATCTGGGTCGTACGGAAGTGGACGGCCACCTCGGCCTGCGAGTTGCCGGAGAGCAGTCCCGCGATGGGGTTCAGTGCGACGGTCCACAGCAGGGCGACGAGCGCGAGGAGATGCCGGGAGGAGAAGCCTGTGTTCTCGGCCTGTGTGGTGCCGGGGGCGGTCTCGGTGGAGGACATGAGGTGCCTTTCGCGGCTCTTTGAAACGTTTCAGTCGGGTCGTGACGACTCGCTGTCCATGGGGAGTGGGGAAGGGGGTGCGGCATTCGATCACTTTGGGTTAGTGATGCGCGTCAGTGACGCGCGAAAGTAGAAAACATCAGTGCGTCCGCGGCGGCAAGATGCCGGAAGGTAACGAGCTGATAACGCCGGTTGCTGTCGGGCCGGTGTCAGGAGGAGAGGCGCTGGACCAGTCGCAGACTGGCACCCGGTCCGCCCAGGACCATGCGCCGGCCGGTCAGACCGGCCGCCACGGCCTCGGCCCGCTGGGCACCCGCCTCCCGGAGGTCGAAGTAGACCGTGGAGAGCGGGGGCGCCGCGAAGCGGGCCATGGGGATGTCGTCGGCCCCGACGATCGCGAGGTCGTCGGGCGCGGTCAGCTCCAGTTGGCGCATGGCGGCGAGCAGGGCGATGGCGTGCTCGTCGTTGAACGCGCACACCCCGGTGACCTCCGCGTCCTGCCACCGCCTCACCACACGGGCCAGCGGGGCGATCTCCAGGTCGGCGGCGCCGAGCGCGAGCGGGGGCGCGATACCCGCGTCCGCGCATGCCTCGGCCACCCCCTGGAGGCGTTCCTCGCCCATGCGGCGGAACCGCGCGGGCGAGGGCAGCAGATAGCCGATCCGGCGGTGACCACGGCCGATCAGATGCTCGGCCTGCATGCGGCCCAGCGGGGGCATGGCGGACAGATGGGCGTCGGTCGGCGGCAGCACGACCCGCACCCCGAGTCCGTGCAGGGCCTCGACGGTCGCCTCGTCGAAGCCCTCGAAACCGAGTACCGCCGAGGCGCCCACCGTGGCGCACACGTCCGGCAGGGGCCGGCCGCGCTCGGCCTCCAGGTGGGTGACCAGGGTCAGGCCGTGCTCCG
The DNA here is from genome assembly GCF_044767525.1 of Streptomyces sp. NPDC101234. Lineage (NCBI taxonomy): Bacteria > Bacillati > Actinomycetota > Actinomycetes > Kitasatosporales > Streptomycetaceae > Streptomyces > Streptomyces sp. NPDC101234. The sequence goes on from NZ_JBIWOA010000029.1 coordinate 30,615, forward strand.
CGAGGGCGACGGTCAGCTCCTCCACGAAGCGGCTGATGCTCGGGCCGATGGGCAGATCGGGAATGGACAGCAGCACGATGTCGCTGCGGCCGGCGGCCAGCGCGCGGGCGGAGGCGTGCGGCCGGTACCGGAGACGTTCGGCGGCGGCCAGGACGCGTTTCCTGGTCTCCTCCGGGATCGTCTGCCCGGGCCGGTTGTTGAGCACGTAGCTGACGGTCGTGCGCGAGACGCCGGCCGCCTCGGCGACATCGGCGCTGGTGATCCGTTTCGCGGGGCGTGTCATGACCCTCTGATCCGTCCGAACCGTCGGCACGCCGGCGCGCGTGTCCCGCCCCTCGCGCACAGCCCGCCACCTGCCGAGGTGTCGGCAGGCACCCCGATGATACGCGTCCCGCGACTCCGTCACTGACGCGCATCAGTCCATGCGGCTCACGGGCGGCAGACGACACGGGTGCGTTCCATCAGGCGTTCCAGCGTCTCGTCCAGGGCGTCGCCCTCGACCAGGCCCACGACCCTCTTCATCGGTACGTCCCGCACCGCCTGGAGCAGCTCCGGCCGGTCGCCCAACTGGGAGCCCTGGTCCTCGGGGAGAGCGGCGGTCAGCTCCTGGAGGAGGGTGGAGCCGACGACGGGGTGGGCGATCCACTCACCGAAGGTGGACTCCAGGGTCAGCTCCTGGGCCACGGCGTCTCCGGCGAGGGAGACGGCCGCCTCCGCGATCACTGTGGCCGCGTTCTCGCCGATCTGGACGAGGTACTCGCCCGGCGCGACCGCCCAGCCGCCGTCCTGGACGTCGTAGCGGACGTCGTAGTGGGCGAAGGCACGGCGGCCGAGGTCGAAGCCGATCGTCCGCGACTCGCCGGGCGCGAGGCGGACCTTGGCGAAGGCGCGCAGCTCGCGCGCGGGCCGCCGCACCGGTCCCGCCTCGGTGGCCACGTAGACCTGGACGACGTGCTTGCCCGCGCGGGCGCCGGTGTTGGTGACGGTGAGCGAGACGCGGGCCGAGTCGACGCCGGTGCTCTCCACGGCCAGGTCGCCGACCGCGAAAGTGGTGTAGGACAGGCCGTGCCCGAACGGGTAGCGCACGGGTGCGCCCGTCGTCCCGTACCAGCGGTAGCCCACCATGACGCCCTCTCCGTAACGGACATGGCCCTGCTCGCCGGGGAAGTTCACGAAGCTCGGGTTGTCCTCCAGGCGCAGCGGAATCGTCTCCGCGAGGCGGCCCGACGGGTTGGCCTTGCCGAACAGCAGGTCGGCGATCGCGTGCCCGCCGCCCTGCCCGAGCAGAAACCCTTCCAGGATCGCGTCGACCTCGTCGTGCCAGCCCTCCAGCGAGACGATCCCGCCGTTGGACAGCACCACGACCGTACGTGCCGCCTCGGCGGCGACGGCACGGATCAGTTCGACCTGTACGGCCGGGAGGAACAGGTCGTCCCGGTCGAACCCCTCGGACTCCGCGCTCTCCGCAAGCCCGGCGAAGACGACGGCCACGTCCGCGGAACGGGCGGCGGCCACCGCGGCCTCCCGCAGCGCCACGGCGTCACCGGAACCGTCCAGCGTGAAGCCGGGCGCGAACTCCACCGTGCTGCCGTGCGCGGCGGCCGACTCCCGGATCGCGTCCAGGGCGTTGTCGAGCCGGGTCGGGTTGAGGTGCGAGCTGCCACCCGCCTGGTAGCGGGGGGTGGCAGCGAACTCCCCGATGACGGCGATCCGTTGGGCGGATGCCAGGGGGAGGGCGCGGTTCTCGTTCCTCAGCAGGACGGCGCACTCGGCCGCCAGCTCGCGGGCCAGCCGGTGGTGGGCGTCGGCGTCGAACCCGACGAGTTCGTCGGACCCGTCGGACCCGCCGGACCCCTCGGGCTCGCCGGGCTGCTCGGCCGCGAGACCGGCCAGGGCCACAATCCGGCGTACGGCCATGTCGACCACGTATTCGTCCAACTCGCCGTCGCGCACGGCGTCCACGATGCGCCGGGCGTTCTCGGGGGAGGGGCCGGGCATCTCCAGGTCCAGCCCCGCGCGCACGGACGCCACCGGGTCGTGGACCGCGCCCCAGTCGGACACCACCGCTCCGGTGAACCCCCATTCGTCGCGCAGGACCTCGGTCAGCAGCCACCGGTTCTGCGCGGCGTGCACGCCGTTGACCTTGTTGTAGGCGGCCATCACCGTGGCCGGGGCGGCCTCGGCCACGATGTGCTCGAAGGCCGGCAGGTAGATCTCGCGCAGGGTGCGCTCGTCGACGTCGGCGCTGACCCGCATCCGGTCGGTCTCCTGGTTGTTGACCGCGAAGTGCTTCAGCGAGGCGCCCACGCCCTGCTCCTGCTGCCCGCGCACGTGCGCCGCGCCGAGGTGCCCGGACAGCAGCGGGTCCTCGGAGTAGTACTCGAAGTTGCGCCCGCACAGCGGCGAGCGCTTGATGTTCACGCCGGGGCCCAGGACGACGTGCACACCGAGGGCGCGGGCCTCGCGTCCCACCGCCGCTCCGACGCGCGCGGCGACCTCGGGGTCCCAGCTGCTGCCGACAGCCACCGCGGGCGGGAAGCAGGTGGACGGCAGGCTCTCGTAGATCCCCATGTGGTCGAACTCCCCGACCTGGCGGCGGACCCCGTGCGGGCCGTCGGTCAGGACGACCGAGGGGAGGCCGGCGTCCTGCACCGGGCGGGTGGACCAGAAGTCCTGTCCCGACAGCAGTGCGGCTTTCTGCTCCAGGGACAGACGGGACGGGTCGATGTCGGGCATGTGGGTGTCCTTCGGGATCGTGGCGGCGGCTCATCGCTCACTGACGCGCGTCAGTGGCGCGCGTCCGTGGACCCTAACCGGGTGACTGTGGGTGGACAAGAGTGAAGAGCCCGACCGGACCCGGAATCATCCCGGGGCCGTATCCACCGCTCCTCCCGGAGGAGGACAGGGCCGCGTCGGCTCGTGCAGGGACACCAGGCGGGCTCGTGCAGGGACACCAGGCGCGATTGCGGGCAGCCGCACGATGCCCCGGCACCCCCTCTCCCGCCAGGCTGGCCGTCCACCCGAAACCTGACCTGGAGACCCGTTTCCCGTGGCTACCTTGCTCTACCGTCTGGGCCGCACCGCCTTCCGGCGCCGCTGGCTCGTGGTGCTGTTGTGGGCGGTGATCCTCGGCGGCGCCGGGGCCGGCGCCGTCACGGCGCCCGCCTCCTCCGACGACGGCACGTCGTTCATGCCCGGCATCGAGGCGCAGAAGGCGTTCGACCTGATCGGGGAGCGCTTCCCCGGCACCGACGCCAACGGCGCCGACGCGCGGATCGTCTTCGTGGCGCCCGCCGGCGAGAAGGTGACGGCCGCCGGCAACCGGGCCGCCATCGACGCCCTCGTGAGGGAGGCGGCCGACGAGCCGAAGGTCCTGAACGCCGTGAGCCCGTTCAAGGCGGGCGCGGTGAGCGAGGACGGCTCCACCGCCTACGCCACCGTGAACTTCACGGTGAAGGCCGACGACCTCACCGACGCCGACAAGGCCGCCCTGGAGAAGGCCATCGGCGAGGCGCGCACGTCCGGTCTCACGGTCGAGGTCGGCGGCACCGCCCTCGCCGAGCAGCCCGCGGCGGGCGGCAGCGCCGAGGTCATCGGTATCGGTCTCGCCGCGGTGATCCTGCTGATCACGTTCGGCTCCCTCGCGGCCGCCGGTCTGCCCCTGCTCACCGCCGTGCTCGGCGTCGGGACCAGCATGGCCGCGATCACGGCCCTGGGCAGTGTCTTCGGGCTCTCCCTGACCACGGGCACGCTCGCCTCGATGCTCGGACTCGCGGTCGGTATCGACTACGCCCTGTTCGTGGTCTCCCGCTACCGGGAGGAGCGCGCGAACGGCCACGTTCCAGGCGAGGCGGCCGGACTCGCGGTCGGCACCGCCGGCTCCGCGGTGGTCTTCGCCGGGCTGACGGTCGTCATCGCGCTGGCGGGCCTGACCGTGGTCGGCGTTCCGATGCTGACCAAGATGGGTCTGTGCGCGGCGGGCGCGGTGGTCGTCGCCGTGCTGGTGGCCCTCACCCTGGTTCCGGCGCTGCTGGGCATGTGGCCGGACGCGGTGCTGTCCCGCCGTACCCGCAAGGGCGGCCCGGCCCGGCGGGCGACCGACAACGCCGGCTCCCGGTGGGCGCGCTTCGTGATGCGCCGCCCGGTGGCCGTGCTGGTGGCGTGCGTCGCGGGCCTGGGCGTCCTGGCCCTGCCCGCCGCGAGCCTGGAGATGGGCATGCCGGGAGCCGAGTCCAAGCCGGCCTCGTCGACGGAACGGCGTGCCTACGACGCCCTCGCGGACGGCTTCGGCGCGGGCTTCAACGGGCCGCTGACGATCGTCGTGGACGCCAGGGGCGCGGCCGGCACCAAGGCGGCCACGGCGGCCGTGAAGGAGATCGCCAAGGAGATCGGCGCCACCGACGGAGTCGTGTCCGTCTCCTCGGCACGGTTCAACCCGGCCGGTGACACCGCCCTGTTCTCCGCGGTTCCGGCCACCGGCCCGAACGACGAGCACACCAAGGACCTCGTCCGCACCATCCGCTCGGAACGCGCCGCCCTGGAGCGCGCGACGGGGGCGACCTTCGAGGTCACCGGCAGCACCGCGATGAACATCGACATCGCGCAGGCCCTGCAGGCCGCGCTCGTGCCCTACCTGGCCGTCATCGTCGTACTGGCCCTGCTTCTGCTGCTGGTGGTCTTCCGGTCGGTGCTCGTACCGATCAAGGCCGCCTTCGGCTTCCTGCTGTCGGTGCTGGCCGCCCTCGGTTCGGTCGTGGCGGTCTTCCAGTGGGGCTGGGGCGCGGGGCTGCTGGGCGTGGAGCAGGCCGGGCCGATCATGAGCCTGATGCCGATCTTCCTGGTGGGCATCGTGTTCGGCCTGGCCATGGACTACGAGGTGTTCCTCGTCGCCCGTATGCGGGAGGCGTACGTCCACGGTGACCGGGCCCCCGACGCGGTCGTCTCCGGTTTCCGGCACAGTGCCCGGGTGGTCGTCGCCGCGGCGGTCATCATGATCGCGGTGTTCTCCGGGTTCGTCGGTTCCGGCGAGTCGATGGTCAAGACGATCGGCTTCGGGCTCGCCGTGGCGGTGCTGTTCGACGCGTTCGTGGTACGGCTGGCGCTGGTGCCCGCGGTCCTGGCACTGCTCGGCGACAAGGCGTGGTGGCTGCCGGGCTGGCTGGACCGGCTGCTGCCCCGCGTCGACGTGGAGGGGGCGGGACTCGCGACAGCGCCGCCGGTGGCGGGCGGCGAGGCCGTGCCGCAGGAGCCGGTACGGGTCTGACGACCGGAGCGGGTCCGCGTCCGACGGCCGGAGCCGGTCCGTGTCCGACGCCTGGAGACGGTCCGCGTCCGACGCCCGCACCAGTGGTCGCGGCGCCGAGCAGCACGGCGCCGCGACCCGCGATATGTGAGCATGGCTGTTCCCTGGAGTGTTTCGGAGCGTGATGAGTACCAGCTGGCGGCACCGGGCGGCGACCCACCCGAAGGCCCTGGACCTCTCGGGCCTCGTCCTCCTGTTCGCCGTCACCTTCACCGGCGTCCTGCTCACCCGGGCACTGGCCTCCGGTCCACCGGCCCTGTGGCCTGGCATCACGTTGTCCGCGCTCGCCTGCGCCGCGCTGTACCGGCGCCGGAGCCACCCCCTGACCGTGCTCGCCGTCACCACGCTGTGCACGATGGCCGTGGGCGCGCTGGACTACCTCCTGACCCCTTTGCTGATGGGCCCGCTCCTGGTCGCGCAGTACGCCACGAGCCTGCGCACGCCCCGGCGCACCGGGTGGAACAGCGCCCTGATCGTCACCGGCTGCGTGGTGGTCAGCGGCCTGGTCTTCCCCTCCTTCCTCGATTCCCTGGTCTTCTCCGTCGTCAACCCCGCCGCGTGGATCCTGCTCTGCGCGGCCCTCGGCAGCTACCGGCGGGTGCGCCGCGAGTACGCCGTGGCCCGCGCCGAGCACAGCGACCGGCAGCGTGAGGAGGAGGCACGCCACCGGGTCGTCCAGGAACGCATGCGTATCGCGCGCGAACTGCACGACGTGGTCGCCCACCACCTGACCCTGGCCGACGCCCAGGCCGGAGCCGTGAAACATCTCGTGCGGACCCGGCCCGACAAGGCCCAGGAGATCATCGACAGGCTCCCGGAGACGACGGCCGCGGCCCTGCGCGAACTCAAGGCCACGGTGGGGCTCCTGCGGGAGGACACCGACCCCGCCGACGACCTGGCCCCCGCGCCGGGACTCGACCGGCTGCCCGGCCTGGTCGAATCCTGTGCGGCGGCCGGACTCCAGGTCACCGTCACCGTCGAGGGACAGCGGTGCCCGCTCGGCCACGTACTCGATCTGACGGCCTACCGGATCCTCCAGGAAGCGCTCACCAACGTCACCAAGCACGGCGTCGGCCGCACCGCCGAGGTACGGCTCGCCTACGCGCCCCGGCGTCTGACCCTGACCGTCACCAACGACACCGTCCCCGACCGCACCCCCGCGCCGCCCGGGCCGGGCGGCGGGTTCGGTCTGATCAGCATGCGCGAACGCGCCACATCGGCGGGCGGCACCTTCCACGCGGGCCACCGCGCCCAGGGCGGCTTCGAAGTCGTCTGCGCCCTGCCGCTGGACGTCTTGCCCAGCAGTGCCATCGACAGCCACCACGAAAGCCCCGACCCATGACCATCCGTGTCCTGCTCGCCGACGACCAGGCCCTGCTCCGGGCCACCTTCCGCATCCTCATCGACTCGGCCGACGACCTGACGGTGGTCGCCGAGGCAGCCGACGGGCGGGAGGCCGTCGAGCTCACCGAGGTGCACCGGCCCGACGTGGTCGTCATGGACATCCGGATGCCGAACACCGACGGAGTGGCGGCCACGGCCGCGATCTGCTCCCGGCCGGAGCTGACGGGCACCCACATCCTCGTCCTCACCACCTTCGAGAACGACGAGAACGTCGCCAAGGCCCTGCGCGCCGGCGCCAGCGGCTTCCTCGGCAAGGGCGTCAGCCCCGACGTCCTGTTGTCGAGCATCCGCGTCGTCGCGGCCGGCGAAGCCCTCCTCTCGCCCACCGCCACCCGCGCCCTCATCACCCGCTTCCTGACGACCCCGGACACCGACGACCTCCTCGCCCTGCCCGACGCCGTCAAGGCGCTGACCGACCGTGAACGCGAGGTCGTGGCCCTGGCCGCGCACGGCAGGTCCAACGCCCAGATCGCCGACCGGCTCGTCCTGAGCCCGCTGACCGTACGCAGCCACATCCAACGGGCCATGACCAAGCTCGACGCCCGCGACCGCGCCCAGCTCGTGGTCATCGCCTACCAGAGCGGACTCGTGAAACCGCAATCCCCTGCATCGGGTCCGTCCGACGCCCTCTGACCGGCGGAAGCCGTCCCGTCGAAGGGAAGGGGAGCGCGGTGTGAAGTCCGCGGCCTTCGTCCAGGGCGGCAAACGGCAGTCCGGAGTCGTCGCAGACTTCCAGACGTACCCCTTCGAATACCCCGTCGACCTGCTCGATCCCATCACGGAAGGCGAGAAGCCGCTGGGCGTGCTGATGTACCCGGGGACGGCGAGCCGTACTGGGAATTGCCGGACCTGAACAGCCCTTCGGGTCCCGGCTCCGTTACGCATCTCTCCCTCTGCGGGTGATCGACCCGACGACGTCGCCGTGGAGGTGTCCGACCACACCGAGTCGCGACCGATCGTGTCGGATCCCGCGCCGCGCGCCCTGGCCGGGGCCCTCATGGCAGCGAGTCGCCCTGCGTGACGGCGGCGCTGTGGTGGGCGCGGATGATCGCGATCACCGTGTCGGCGGTGCGGTCGAGGTGGCTGCGGCCGTCGGGCAGCTGAGCCGTCGGGCTGATGTAGCTCTGCGGGCCGAAGTGAGTGGCCGGGTCCAGCCGATGCACGGTGACCTTCCCGGCACGAACGGCCCGGTTCCATCCGCTGCGACGGCAGAGCCGCCAGCGCTGGGGGAAGATCCAGGTGCCGATCTGCTCGATCCGGTCGTCGGCGCTGGTGAGCTGATGCAGGTGCCCGGCATGGGTGAGGTCGTTGGCTCCGTTGTGGAACCCACCGAGCGTGATCAGCAGGAGCGGGCAGTGCAGCTGGGCGTACAGCGCGTCAACCGCGCCGGTGGCGACCTGGGCGCCGCCGCTGTAGCTGAGCAGCACCACGGGCATTCCGCTGCCGGACTGATAGCCCGCGAGCTGGAGCTGAGAGGCGATCTGGGAGCCGACGGCCCTGTTGTACAGGGGCCGGTAGCGGTGATCGGCGGCGACAAAGGTCTGCACGACATTGTGCAGGAACAGCAACAGCCCGACGCGACGGCGCAGCCACGCCCACACCGGCCTGTCGGCCAGCGGGTCGGCGAGTGGTGAATAGGGCTGCACCTGTCCCAGCACCCGCAGCTCCGGCGCTCCGGCGAGCAGGGCCCTGACCAGCTGGCCGCCGTCCCGGCTGTCACGGACGCGGCGTTTGCCGATGCCGTCGAGGTAGACCAGATAGGCACCCGGGGGACTGTCAGGGGCCGCACCCCGGGCGTAGGGCACGCCCTCCGGGAGTTCGTTGAGCGGGGCCCGCCAGCCGGCCCCGTAGGCCAGCACCTCGTAGCGGGCCAGCAGGGCTTCGGCCAGCAGCGCAGGCCCGACCAAGCAGGCCCAGAGCAGGAAATCGTTCATGCGGCCGACTCCTGTGTCTCGGTCGCGCTGACGCGTACGACAAGACGCCGAACGGTCTCCACAGCGAGACCGAGCCCGAGCCCGGCGACGGCGACGCAACCGGCGGCGCTCCACCAGCCCAGACCGCTCGCCGCGGCGAGCGGGCCGACCAGACCGGCCCCCACGCCCACGAAGAGCAAGAAGTGGAGCAGGGGCCCGAGCAACGGGAACGCAAGGACGGCAGCGAGCACCAGCGGGGCGACCACACTCGGTGTCCACTCCAGGCCGGCGCCTGGCGGCGGAGAGGACAGCACCAGCTCGGCCATGGTCCACGCGGTCAGCGGCCACAGTGCGAAAACCACACCCTCGACGAGGCCGGCGGGCAGCAGCAACCCGGCCACGAGAGTCCGCGACATACCAGGTCGGCGCGCCACCAGCGGCAGGATGCGCCCGGCGGCCTCCGACAGCCCGGCGAACAGGAGCAGGACAACGACGGTGGGGGACATCACTCTGCCTCGCTGCGCCGGACCGAAGGAGACGGCTGATCGGCCGAGCCGGCTGCGTGCAGATACCGCTCGAGTTCGTCGGCGGCGCGTCGATATCCCCCCGCTTCGCGCTGGGCGACCTGCAGGCTGCGGGCGGCTGCTCGGAACCGAGGGTCGTGGAGCAGTTGCCGGGCGAGGAGGTGCGCCGAGCCCCTTGTGGCGTCCTGGGTACGGATCGACAGGCCGGCGCCGAGTTCGACGACACGCCGAGCCACCATCGGCTGATCGGCACCCTGGGGGACCACCAGCAGCGGAACCCCGGCGTACATGGCCTCGTTGACGCTGTTCATCCCGCCGTGGGTGACGAACAGCGCCGCGCGGGCCAGCACCTCCGGTTGCGGCACGAAGCGGCGGGTGAGCACGTTGGCCGGCAACGGACCCAGCGCCTCGGGATCGGTCTGCCCGGTGGAGACGATCACGGTGCCGCCCAACGGGGCGAGCGCGGTGGCCAGGCTGCGCAGCAACTGAGGGTCGTTGAACACCGTGCCCAGTGAGGCGAACAGCACCGGGTCCCGCAGTCGATCAGCCGGGAACGACGGGTCGACCGGTCGAGCGCCGATGCTCGGGCCGACGAACCGGTAGGACTGGTCGAACTCCGCGGCGGCGGGCTGGAACGCCCGCGAGGTGTAGACCAGATTGAGCGGCTGGCGGATGTTCGCGAGGTCGAGCAGGGGCAATCCACGTGCGTCGAAGCGGCGGTGCAACGCCCAGCGGGACTGCAGGTAGCCCTGGACGCTGCGGGGCTGTGCCGTCGCCGCGGTCAGCAGGTCCCAGGAGCCATGGGTGGGGCTGGGGACATGCCGGTTGAGGGCGAACGTGGTGAACGAGGAAGCTGCAGGCACCCCGAGTTCGCGGGCGGCCACCGCGCCCCACAGACAAGCGCTGTCGTGGACGATCAGATCGGGTCGGTCACGGCGCAGGTCGGTGAGTACGGCGGGCAGAAGGTCGACGGCGGTGCTCGCGAGTGACTCCATCCACGTGACCGGCGTCGGCGGATCGGGGAGCGGCTGGTCGCCCCCGGGGTACAGGTACACCGTCGCGCCGGTCGCCTCGATCTCCTCACGGAACGCGGGCGAGGTGTGGTAGCTGACGGCGTGGCCGCGCCGGACGAGTTCGGCCACGACCGGCAGCGTCGGATTGACGTGTCCGTGCATGCCGATGCTGAGGAACGCGATGGTACTCACAGGCCGACCTCCGCTATGGAAGAAATTGACGCCTTGCCCGGGCCTGTCGATGTCGCCGAGGAGTCGTTGACCCGGTACAGCCCCGGTCCGCTGATGCTCAACCCGTCCAGAAAGCGCTCTGCCGTGGTGCACGCGGTGCTGATCAGCCGCTGGGACTGGCCGAAGTCCCACGGTGCGGGCCAGGCCTCGATGCCCGTCGGCAGCACCACGGTAGGGATGTGCTGGGAAACCTCGTGCAGGTCACGCTCGATCTGGTGGTGCAACAGCAGCAGCCCGGCCCTGGCGGCGATCGCACCGGCACGTCGGCGCGGAACGGCGGGGCGCAACGGCGCGCTCTCCGGCCCGGTCGCCACCACCACCACGCTGGCCGCCCCGGCCTGCAGTGCCGCCAGCACCGGGACGTAGGCGGTCAGCCCGCCGTCGACGAGCGTCCGGCCCGCACGCTCCACCGGGGGAAGCATCCCGGGAACGGCCGCGCTGGCCAGCAGCGCGGACTCGAGGTCTCCCTGGTCGAGCAGCACCGGAGCGCCGGTGCCCAGGTCCGTGGCCACCGCGGTGAACGGGACCGCCAGCTCCTCGATCCGCGACGGCAGCCCGGCCCGGGCGATCAGCCGCCGCAGTCCGCGATCGGTGAAGACGCTGGTCCGTGAGGACAGGTAGCCGAGCGGATACACGTCACGGCGACGCAATCGGGTCCACACGTGGTCCAGCCACGGCGCGGCCCTGTCGGGATGGGCGGCCGCGATGGCCCCGTTGAGGGCACCCACCGAGGTTCCGATGATCATGTCCGGGGTGAATCCGTGGCGCTCCAGCGCGTACCCGACACCGACGTGCGCCGCTCCGAGCACGCCACCGGCGCCCACCACCACGGCGACGGGACGGGGAAGAGCGCGCAGACCCACCGTCGTGGGGTTTCCGGACGGTTGGCCCGGGCCGGCTCCGCTGAAACCGAAGTGTGCCGATGAGCGTGATCTCCGGCGACGAGCAACCCTCATGATCCACCTTTCTCGCCATGGGCACCGAATCGGACCGGTTCTTCAACCAGGACCGGACCGCCACAAGATCTGTGACACCTTCAACGTCGCGCGCTGTCCGGCGCTCCGCGCAACGTGGGCATGTTCCGGGTCAGCGACCGCAGAGCGAAGGCCGGCAGGCAGAGCGTCAGCGCGCCGGTGATCACGTCGCCGGTCCGCGCGTCCGTGATGCCGCCGGGCCGCACCGGCCTCCATGCCACGGCGGCCATGCCGACCGCGTGGGGCGACCTGCGCACGAGGCCGGTCCATCAGGGGCCACGACGGCTGGGTATCGCGGTCAACGGAAACCACAGCGCCGCGGCGGCGAAGAAGATGGTCGTCGATCCGGGGCCTCGGGGCAGCACGGCCTGCCCCGGCGTGCAAACGGCCGCGGACAGCGCTGTCGGCATGCCGTGCACGACATCAGCGGCGTTCATACCTCACCGCGCCGGCCCACGGAACGGACGGCTCCTTCGCAACCGCCTTGTACGGGGCGGGCAGTGGGCGGTCAGCCGGTGGGCCGTGGAGCACGGAGGTGGGCCCGCCGGGCCAGTTCCTCCTCCTCGACCAGTTCCACCATGGGCTTGCCCGGCGCGCACAGCACCGTCACGACGAACCGGGTGCGCGCGTCGGGCAGCGCGTTGCCGTCCTGGTAGCGGATCGCGTCGCCGCCCGGCTTCCAGAACGTCCCACCCGTCTCGATCGCACGTTCGGGTTCGCCCTCGAGTTCGAAGCGGACGGCGCCCTTGAGGACGTAGCCGAAGGCCGGTCCCGGGTGGCGGTGAGGCGGGGTTACCGGGTCTCCGGGCTCCCACTCGACGAAGACGGTCATCGTCGACGCGCCCTCGGGGACGGTGATCGGGGCGGTGTCCTGCAGCATCTTCGCCGCCGTTTTCCATCCCTCCGACCGCGTCCGCGTTCCGGTCCCCTGAGCTGAGTCCTTGTCCGGCATGTGTCGGGCTCCCTTGGATTCACCCGGCCATGGCCGCCATGCTCCTCTCCAGTGATGACCGAACTCCGGACGGATCTGTGACACCCGCGATCACATCGGTGTCACAACGTTGGTACGAGTCCTGTCCTAGGAGTCGCGAGGGACCGGCATCACCGCCGCCTCGCGAAGCCATCAGCGGGGTCACCGACCCCTCGACGGGAAGGGGCCCGGAATACCGCTGTTCGGCGTTTTGGAGGTCGCCGGTCCGGAAGAGCACCGCCTCGACGATCTCACCGCGAAACTGCCGGCCGCGCGCGGCTACCTGCGGGACGTGGTCCCCGACGTCCACACCCCGTTCTTCGGGGCGAGGCTCGACCAGCGGGCACTGCTGCCCGGGGTGGACGCCCGCCTGGGGCACGAAACCTTCTCCGAATGGCTCGCGCGGCGATGACCTCGTCGGCCCCCGCCCCCGCACCACGTCCGGGCAGGAAACGGACATACAGGCCACGGGCGCCAAGGTCCGCAGCCACACGGTCGCGACGGCCACGGCTCTCACCCCGCAGGAGGCGCAGATCGCCCGGCTCGCCGGGGAAGGACTCACGAACTCCGAGATCGGTGCCCAGCTGTTCATCAGCCGGCACACAGTCGAGTGGCACCTCCGCAAGGTGTTCTCGAAGCTCGGCATCTCTTCCCGCCGGGAGATCCGTGCCATCCAGTTCGAGGGCGAGGCGACATCGGCCTGATCCGCGACTGGAGTGACCCCCGAAATCCGGCATCTGGACACTGGATGCCCCGTCGTCCTGGGGAGTCCGTCACGGTCATGGCCCGGAGCCCGGGTATCCATCAGAGACGCGCGTAAGTGGCCCCGCGGCGACAAGGCCCGTCGCGAAGCAGCAGACGGCGGAAGCAATCCCGCCATCACCCCGCCGACAAGGACGGGCTAGAACACCTGAGGTCCGTGACGTGGTACGGGGTCCGTGGGAACCACGGAAGCCGCCCTGAGCCGGCCGTCGAGACCCTGATCGAGACGCGGGAGGACGGGGGCGGCTCCACTCGACCGTCGGCTGCATCAGAAGCTCCGCCTCCCGAGACAGGAGTGATGCCAATGGTGTGACTCTGTCACAGAGACTTCGGGTGCCCGGTCATCACTTCGAACGGTGCAGTACGAGGACGTACTGGCCCGGCGGACCCACCTGTGCGCGCCGCACCCCACGAACTGGCATGGAGGCGACAATGTTCGAGCACCGGACGGAGGCCGAGATGAGGCTGTACTCCGAGAAGACGGCGAGGGAACTCGCCCTGAGGCGGCAGAAGGAGAGTGACGCCGAGAACGACTCCACCGAGAAGGCAGGCGCGGTGGACGGCGACTTTCCGGAGAACAGCGACATCACCGAGAACGATGATGCCGTGGATACGCCGTCCTGGGCCGGCGAGGAGCCGTCGACGACGGTGACCGCGGCCCCGGAGTGAGCAGACTGACCTGTGTATGCGTGGGCATTGACCTCCTAGGGAGGTCCCGAGGACGGCAGGGAGCGGAAGAAGTACCCGCTCATCCTCACCACCGCGTACGGCAACGCCCTCCGCGCGAACATGTTCAACGTCGATGTCCGGAAGCCCGCGCTCGCAGCGGCTGGTGTCGTCCCCCTGCGGAAGGCGGGTGAGCGATGGGGGGGCGTCCCGCAAGGGCAGCTTCCACGTGCCACGTCACACGTACGCCCTGGCCCGCTGGCTGGGGCACTTCAGCCCGACCAACACGCTGGACTGCTGCGCCCCGCCTTGGCGTTCTGCCGGTCAAGTGGATGAGGTGCGGCGATCGGTGGGGAGGACCGGCTTGTCCGGCCAGCCATGGCCCAGGGGCAGCTGGCCCGCGCGGTGCGCGTCGCGTTGTTCGGTCACCCACCGCTGTACTTGGCCAACGGACTTCGCGACGGGCCGGCCGGTGGTGTCGAGCGGGTGGGTGCACCATCGTGGATCCTCGGCGGTCCACCCCGTCCAGCGGTGCCAGACCATGTCCGACCAACTGCCGTTCGTGACGACGTCCGGCCGATGGCGGGGGTCGTGGGCATCCCACGGCCCTGATACTCCAGCGCGCGACGCACCCAGTGTTCGGTCATACGGTGTCGCCACTGGCGATCGGGACGCTCCGGCACCCCGACCTCGTCGAAGTCGTGCACGGCGACCTGCTGGAGCCGGTCGGCCACCGACCGGGCGAGTGTCGTCTTGCCCGAACAACTGGATCCGGTCAGCTTGAACAGCATCTGGCCAGGGTCGCAGCCGACCATGACCTTCTCGACCGATTTTCCCTCCCCGGATTCTCCCCAGCGGCCTGGGTGGCCAGTTACTCAGAGCCAGTCCTTCCGTTTGAAGATGAAGTACAAACTGGTGCATACGACGGCCATCAGGATGATTGCAAAGGGGTATCCCAGCACCCAGTGCAACTCCGGCATCTCCCGGAAGTTCATGCCGTAGATCGTGCCGACGAGGGTCGGGGCGAAGAGGATGGCGGCCCAGGAGGAGATCTTCTTGATCTCCTCGTTCTGTTCGAAGCCCGCTTCCGCCAACGCCCGCATCTCCGCGTTCTGTTGCTGGGTGACCAGGGTCGCGTTGACCGTGAGGATTTCCGTGAGGGCCTGGCGGAAGCCGTCCACGCGTTCGCTGATGTGGGTGACGTGGTCGGCCACGTCGCGGAGGTAGCGCTGGAGTTCCTCGTCGGTCTCGTACTTGGTGAAGCCGGCCATCAGGCCGTGCAGCATGCCGACCAGGGGGCGGGTGGCGCGCTGGAACTCGACCGTCTCGCGAGAGAGTTCGTAGATACGGCGGGAGACTTCCGGTTCGCCTCGGAAGACCTCCGTCTCGATCTCGTCGATGTCGTTCTGGACACCGGCGACGACGGGGGCGTAGCCGTCCACCACCGCGTCGAGTATCGCGTACAGGACCGCCTCCGGGCCGAGTCCGAGGAGGTCGGGGGAGTCCTCCATACGGCTGCGGACCGCCGAGAGGTCGGGGGCCGCGCCGTGGCGGACCGTGATCACGAAGTCCGGGCCGACGAAGACGTGGAGTTCTGCGAAGTCGACCTCCTCCGGCGCGTCCAGGTAGCGGGCGGCGCGCAGGACGACGAAGAGCGTGTCGCCGTACCGCTCCAGCTTCGGGCGCTGGTGCGCCTCCATCGCGTCCTCGACGGCGAGTGGGTGCAGGTCGAACTCGGCGGCCAACGAGAGGAGTTCGCCGGAGGTCGGACGGGCCAGGCCGATCCACGCCATTCCCGAGTGCTGGTCGCGCAGTTCGCGGTACGTCTCCGCGAGGGTCGTCGGCGTCGAGACGCGCACCCCGTCGCGGTACAGCGCCGCCTCCACGATGCTCGGCTGCTCGGCGGACTCCACGGCCGACGCGGCCCCGGGCTCCGGCAGTTCGGCCGTGTCCTGCTCCGGTGGCAGGGCGCGGCGCCAGACGGACCTTCTGGCGCTCCGGCCGTTCCTGCCGCTCCCCGCGTTCTTCGAGACGTTCTTCGAGACCGGGCTGGGGCGTCGCTCCGACATCGCGGCCGCCTCTCGGTGGAGTCTGCATCGGTGTGATCCGCGTGAACCATGTGAACCGTGCGATCAAGCGTGGTTCGAGGGATCACGCTTGACCAGTGAGTCCCGGTGCAGGATATACGGGGCATACGGGTCCGGCGGGGGGAATCAGGGAGGGAATCACGGAGGGAATTGGGGCGGGAAGCGGGGAGGGGGCAGGACGGGGTTCGGTGCGGGGTGAGGTCGGGATTCGTGAGGGATGAGGTCAGGATCTGTCCTCGTTCGGCGTTAGCGTGCCCGCATGACGAAGAAGCCGCCCGGCCCGGTTCTCGGCACCCGCGCCCTCAATCGCGCCACCCTCGACCGCCAGCTCCTGCTGCGCCGCTCTCCCCGGTCGGCGCAGGACGCCGTGGCGCATCTCGTCGGCCTCCAGGCGCAGAACGTCAAGCCGCCGTACTACGCCCTCGCCGCCCGTCTCGACGGCTTCGTCCCGGAGCAGCTCGCACGACCCATGGCCGACCGGGAGGTGGTCCGGATCGTCACCATGCGGTCGACCATCCACACCCACACCGCCGCCGACGCCCTCACCCTGCGCCCGCTCGTGCAGTCCGCCCGGGACCGGGAGCTGACCTACTTCCGCAAGGGGCTGGCCGGCGTCGACCTGGACCGGCTCGCCGGGCTCGCCAGGGACCTGGTCGAGGCCGAGCCCCGCACCATGGCCGAGCTGAGACAGGCGCTGCGCGCCGAGTGGCCGGACGCCGATCCGCAGTCCCTCGCCGTCGCCGCCCGCTGCAGGCTGCCGCTCGTCCAGGTCACCCCGCGCGGGCTGTGGGGGCGCAGCGGCCAGGTCACCCTCACCACCGCCGAGCACTGGCTGGGCCGCCCCGCCGAGCCCGCGCCCACCCCGGACGCCACCGTCCTGCGCTATCTCGCCGCCTTCGGCCCCGCCTCCGTCAAGGACATGCAGACCTGGGCCGGACTCACCCGGCTCCGGGAGGTCTTCGAACGGCTCCGGCCCCGGCTGCTCGCCTTCCGGGACGACAGCGGAGCCGAACTCTTCGATCTGCCCGACGCGCCCCGCCCGGACCCGGAGACGCCGGCGCCGCCCCGTTTCCTTCCCGAGTTCGACAACCTCCTCCTCTCGCACGCCGACCGCACCCGCGTCGTACCGCCCGAGTACTGGGGCCGCGCCTGGCGGGGCAACCAGCCCTACCGCACCCTCCTCGTCGACGGCTTTCTGGCGGGCGTGTGGAAACTGGAGCCGGACGCGCTGGTCGTCGAGACCTTCGGGCGACCGAGCCGGGCCGAGCAGGACGGCATCAAGGAGGAGGGGGAGCGGATGCTGGCCGTCATGCACCCGGGGACGCCGTACGACATCCGGTTCGGGACGGTCGTAGCAGCCCAGTGATACCTCGATCGATCGGTCAGTCAGTCCGCCCGACCCGTCACCGCCACCGTCACACCCAGGCCGATCATCGCCATGCCGCCCGCGCCGCCGACGAGTGACAGCCGCCGGTCCGAGCGGGCGAACCAGGTGCGGGCCGCCGACGCGGTCAGGCCCCACAGGGTGTCCGTGACCAGGCCGATCGAGATGGGGACCAGGCCGAGCAGCAGCATCTGAGCGGGGACCCGGCCGGCCGTGTGGTCGACGAACTGGGGGAGGACCGCGGCGAAGAAGACCACGCCCTTGGGGTTCGTGACACCCACCAGGGCGCCGTCCAGGACCGTGCGCAGATCGCCGCGCGGTGCGCCCGCCGGGGCCCGCCGGATCGCCGAGGCCTTCAGCTCCTTGCGGTGCCGGAAGGCCTGGACGCCGAGGTACACCAGGTAGGCCGCGCCGAGCAGCTTGACCGTCAGATACACCGTCACCGAGCGCTCCACCAGCGAGCCGATGCCGAACGCGACCGCCACCACCAGCAGATACGAGCCGAAGACATTGCCGACCGCGGTGGCCACGGCGGTACGGCGGCCGTGGGCCAGCGCCCGGCCGATCACGAACAGCACGCTCGGCCCGGGGATCGCGATGACCAGGAGCGACATCGCGGCGAAGGCCAGGATCCGGTCCGTGGACACCATCTGCATCATTCCTCCCGCGCCGCCCTTCGGAACACAGCCGTCCGTTCGGAGTACGGGCGCCCGTCCGGAACACAGCCGCCCGTTCGGAGCACATTCAAACAGGGCCTCTAGAGTCGGGGCCATGGAACTGCGGCAGCTCACCTATTTCGTCGCCGTCGCCGAGGAGCTGCACTTCGGGAGGGCGGCCGAACGGCTGCACATCGTGCAGTCCGCGGTGAGCATGCAGATACAGCGACTGGAGCGGGAGCTGGGCGCCGAGCTGTTCGACCGTTCGCCGCGCCGGGTCCGGCTCACCGGCGCGGGGGAGCGGCTGTTGCCCGAGGCGCGGGCCGTACTGGCGGCGGCGGAGAAGGCCCGGGCAGCCGTCGCCCCGCCGGCCGGGCTCAGGATCGGCACCAGCACGGGGCTCGGCACGCATCTGGACCGGGTGCTGGCCGCGTTCGCGCGCCGCGCGCCGGACGTGCCCGTCGAGCTGTACTCGCTGCCGGTGGCCGAGCGGCTGGCCCGGGTGGCGGGCGGGCAGCTGGACGCCGCGTTCGTACGGGCCGTGGAACCCGTGCCCGGCGTACGGGTGCACCCGCTGTGGCCCGACCCCCTGGTGGCCGCCCTCCCCGCCACGCACCCCCTCGCCGCCCGCGCGGAGATCGGCGTCGACGAGCTGGCCGGGCTGCCGCTCGCGCTCACCGAGCGCCGTACCAACCCCGCCCTCGTCGATCTGGTCGTCGGCGCCTGCCGCGAGGCCGGCTTCGAGCCGCTGCCCGGACCGTCGCCCGGCTCCCTCCAGGACACCCTCGCCAGCATCGGCACCCGCCCGCTGTGGACGGTGGTGTACGCGTCCCACGCGCGCGTGCTGCACAGCCCCCGGGTGGCCTTCGTGCCGTTCCGCGCACCGGGCCTGGCCCTGGCGACCGGCCTCGCCGTGCCCGCCGCCGGAGCGTCCGCGCACCTGGACGCCCTCCTGCTGGCCTGCGTCGATCACGAAAGCTGATCGCTGCCGTCGCGATCTGCTTCTTGGTCGCGGACGTACCCTGCGATGGACTGGACCCACCGAACAGGAAACGCACTCGGAGGAGTTCAGTGATGCCGATCGTCACCATCCAGCAGGGTCCCCGCGACACCGAGCTCAAGCGGGACCTCGTCAGGCGGGTCACCGACGCCTTTGTGGACGCGTACAAGATCCCGGCCGAGACCGTTCAGGTCTGGATCCACGAGGTCCCGGCGGACAGCTGGGGCGCCGCCGGGACTCTCACCGCCGACAAGTAGGCGCACGCATGGATAGGGGGCGCTGCGGGCTGCTCGTGGAAGCCCGCAACGCCCCCCGGTTTCTCACCTGAGCTGTACTCAGGAGATCTTCTGGGTCACGAGTTGACCTGCGTGGTCACCAGGTTCGAGAAGGTGGTCAGCCGGGTGTAGACACCCGGGTAACCGGCCTCCGCGCACCCCTCTCCCCAGGAAGTGATCCCTGCCAGGACGCCCCCGATGAGCAGGGGACCGCCGCTGTCGCCCTGGCAGGTGTCTGTGCCGCCGGACGTGTATCCGGCGCAAACCATGTCGGTCTGGACGAAGTCCGAACCGTAGGAGCTCTTGCAGCTGGAGTCGGACACGATCGGGACGGTCGCGGTCCGCAGCTGGTTGGAGGAGCTGCCGTTCTCCGAGGTGGTGCCCCAGCCGAGGATGCGGGCCGTGGTGCCGGCCGCGTACACCGAAGTGTCGGAGGAGCCGACGTACGACGCGGGGGTGTACGACATCGACGTCGAGAGCGTCAGGACGGCCACGTCGTCGCCGTTGGTGGCGTCCGTGTAGTCCGGGTTGATCCAGATCTTGCTGACCTTGCTGACCGTGCCGTTGGTGCCGTTCAGGTACGTGCGGCCGCCGACCACGCGGACACTGCTGGTGGACTCGCCCTCCATACAGTGCGCCGCGGTCACCACCTTCGTCGCCGACACCAGGGTGCCGCCGCAGAACTGGCTGCCCGATGCGTCCGTGATCTGCATCATGAACGGGTACGCGGTGGTGGTGGTCGTGGTGCCGCCGACGATCGGCTGGGGGGCGGCTGACGCGGTGGGGGACGCGATCAGCGCCGTCGCTGCGGCGGCGGCCGCCGCCACGAGCGTGGCGGCGGTCTTTCTTGCGCGGTTTGGCCCGAACATGAGTCTCCTCAGTGGGGGTTGCCGGTGGGGGTCGCGCGGGTGTGGGGGGTGCAGCACGGGGGTCGCGGGACCGACCCCCGTATGCCCGGGCGAGCGGCACATCCATAAGCTAGGACCCGGAACCCCACCCTCCCAATGAGGGAACCCCCTAGGGGGATGGGGGAGGGAAAACCCTCGGTCCCCCTCACTTAACCGGGAGCGCTCTCACTTCGCGCGTCGCCCCGCCGCCAAACGGACTATGTCCACGCGCGATCGGATGCCCAGCTTGCGGTAGACACGGGTGAGCGTCGCCTCCACCGTCTTGACGCTGATGAACAGGCGGGCGGCGATCTCCCGGTTGGTGGCGCCCTCCATGACCAGCGCGGCGACCTGACGCTCCATCGCGGCCAGCCCCTCCAGGACGGCCGGCTCGGCCGGCGCCTCGACGGCGGGCTCGGGTGCCGAGACGGCCTCGTCCACCTGGCGCAGCCAGGGCAGCGCCCGGCAGCGCCGGAACAGCCGGGTGGCCTCGTCGAACGCGGTGGGGGAGCGCCGGTCGCGCAGCGAGGCCAGCGCGAACGCGGCCCGTGCCTCCTCCAGGCCGTAGCCCAGTTTGGCGAACCGGTCCTGGGCCGAGGTCAGCTGCGCCACGGCCGCGTCGTGCTCCCCGCGCGCCGCCCGGACGAGCGCCTCCGCCCGGTCGAGTACGGCGAGCACACTCTCCCGACCGAGCCTGAGCGCGTGCTCCCGGGTGATGTCGATGACGTCCTGCGCCTCGGCGGTCTCACCCACCCGGACGAGTGCCTCCGCCAGGTCGCCCTGCCAGCGGCCGCGGGCCGGGTCGGTGATGCCGAGGCTCTGCTCCAGCTCCCGCACCCGGCGCAGCGAGCGGACGGTGCCCGCCGGGTCGCCGGCCACCAACTGGGCGTATCCGAGCGCGCCCAGGGCCCGTGAGAGGTACACGGTGTCGCCGTCCTGCTCGGCGTGCTCCACCGCCTCCCGGGCCAGGGCCAGACCCCGGTCCACGTCTCCGCCGGAGGCCTCGGCCAGTGAGGTGAGCATCGCGGAGGCGGTCTCGCCGATCCCGCAGTCATGGGCCAGGCGCAGGCCCTCCCGCGCCAGGTCGAGGGCGCGGCCGCAGTGCCCGGAGCGCAGTTCGGTCTCGGCGAGCCCGCGCAGGAAGTGCACCTCGCTCTCCACCTGGCCGCGTCGGCGCACCTCGCGCAGCAGCGCGGTGACCGTGGCCCGCGCCTCGGCCAGCTGGTCGCCCATCACCAGCCAGCGGAACCGGGCGCTGCCCGCCCCGTTGTGATGGCACGACACGTTCGGGTCCTGCGGCTCCTTCAGCGCCCGTTTGATGGTGGCGGGCGCGGCCGGATGGCCCATCAGGGTCTCGACCTGGGCCTGCAGGGACAGCGCGAGGAGCTCGGTGCGCCGGTCGTCGCCGCGTGCCGCGAGGTCGGCGGAGTGCGCGGCCGCCTGCCGGGCCTCGGTGAAGTCGCCCTCCACGATCAGCGACCGCCAGGCCAGCTGGTAGTGGACCAGGCCGAGCAGCCGGGGGTCGTCGCCGGCGTCGGCGAGGGCGTGCGGGAAGGCCGCGTCGACCTCGGTCATGGTGTGGCCGGCCGAGTCGATCACGAGGATCCAGGCCCGTACCCGGTCCGCCGGACGGGTGGCGTGGGTGAGCACCTCGCGGGCGATGTCCTGGGCGAGGTCGACCTCGCCCGCGCTGGTCGCGTCCTCGGCCGCCTGCAGCCGGCGCTCGTCCGGTCCTGGCACGTTGTCGCCGGGGGTGTGCCGGGCTGCGAGCAGCCCGATCTGCGCGGCCACCGAGGGCGCGCCCCGGTCCCGGGCCTGGGTCGCCGCCTCGGCGAGCCGCGCGGCGACCTCGGGGTCGGTGCCGGTGGTGGCCAGGGCCAGATGGCGGGCCCGCTCGATCGGGTCGGAGGCGGCCGTCGACAGCGCCGCGTGTGCGGCCCGGCGCTCCTGGGCGGGCGCCTCGGCGTACAGCGCGGCGGAGATGAGCGGATGCGCGAAGCGTACGGCCGGGCCCTCCGGCTCGGTGGCCAGCAGCCCGAGTTCGGCCGCCTGGGCGCACTCCGCCTCGGCGTTCTCGCGGCCCGCCGCGTGCAGCAGCGCCTGGGTGGGTCTCGCCCCGGCGCTGGCCACGAGGAGGGTGCGGCGGGCCTCGACGGAGAGCATGTCGAGGCGGGTGAGCACCAGGGCGCGCAGCGAGGTCGGCACCGGCAGGGGCTCGCCGGGGCGGGGCGGGGTCGCGTTCTCGGCGAGGGCGCGGCCGAGCTCCAGGGCGAACAGCGGATTGCCGCCGCTGGTGCGGTGGATCTCCCGGACCGTGGACCGGGTGAGCCCGGCGTGCCCGCGGTGGTCGAGGAGTTCGGAGACCTGCTTGCGGTTGAGCGGGCCGAGGCGTACGGCGACCGTGTCCGGCGGTGACGCCCGTAGGTGACGGTCGTACTCCTGGCCCTCCGTGCGGACCGCGCACAGCAGTTGGACCGGGGTGCCGCCGAGCCGGCGGGCGGCGAAGCCGAGGAGTTCGGCGCTGGCCGGATCCAGCCACTGCAGGTCGTCGGCGACGATCAGTACCGGGCCCTCGGCGGCCAGCGCGCGCAGTGCGGAGAGCACGGCGAGACGCAGGGCGAGGCCGTCGCGCTGGAGGGTGGACTCGCCGCGGCCGGTGAGCGCCGACTCCAGGGCGGTGCGCTGGGCGCCGGGCAGATGGGGCGCGACCTCGTCGAGGACGAGCCCGAAGAGGTCGGCGAGCGCGAGGAAGGGAAGATGGGATTCGGACTCGGTGGCGGAGCAGCGCAACACCGTACGGGCGGCGCCGGCGTATTCCGTCTCCAGGGCCCGCAGGACGGTCGATTTACCTATTCCGGCGGGCCCGTGCAGGAGCACGCTGCCGCCCGAGGCGAGCTGTTCCCGGGCCGCCGCGACCAGCTCCGTCCGGCCGATGACCAGATCGGGGCGGCATCTGGCAGGCTCCTGGAAGTCCCGTCGCACGGTCACCGCTCCCCTCGTGTGTCGTGTCCCAGCCAAATTCTAGGCAATGAACCCTGAAATTCGGCCGAACGGCGTGGTGAGGGAAATAACAGCGCCTCGGCAGCCGGAAATTCAAAGCGCGTCCGCATGAATGGAATGGGTCCCCTCCGCTACGGCAACAACCCCCGTCCGAGCTACGGCAACAGCCCCGTCCGACGAGCCGCCGACACCGCCTCCCCCCGGGTGTGGGCGCCCAGCTTCCGCATCGCCGAGCGCAGATAGCCCTTGACCGTCTCGGGCCGCAGCCCCAGCTGCTCGGCCACCGCCGCGTTGGTCGCACCGGCCGCCACCCAGGACAGAACGTCCAGTTCACGGGGTGCCAGGACCGTCTCGGCCGCCGGGGCCCGCGCGGTCAACAGCCCGCAGGCGGCGAGCAGTTCGGCCCGCAGCCCCGGGTCGGCGATCCGCGGCGCCAGCGCCCGCAGCGCGGCATGCGCCTCCCGCACCTGCTCCCAGGCGGCTCCCGGATCCGGTACGACGGCGGGCTCCGGCCGGGCCGCCACCAGCAGCCCCCTCGCCTCGTCCTGCACGACCAGCGCCTGCTCCACGTCCCGGGCCGCCGCCACCGCCGCGCCCAGCATGCGGTCGCCCAGCGGCTGGGCGGTGCGCAGCGCGCCGTACAGCACGCCCCGCACCCGGCGCCGTACCACCACCGGCACCGCGAGGACCGAGCGGATGCCCTCGACCGCCACCGGGATGTCGTACTCGTGGCTGATCTGCCGGGAGACGGAGTAGTCGGTGACCGCGCACGGGCGGGCCAGTGCGACCGCCTTGCCGCCCAGCCCGTTCCCCGAGGTCACCGCGAGCGAGCGCAGGGACATCGTGTTGGTGCCGCTGAGCTCGCTGATCCGCACCTGCGGCCGGCCCGCCTCGACCACCCCGCCGAACGCGATGGGGAGCCCGGTGGTGCGCCGGAGTCTGGCCAGCGCACCACGAATCTCCACCGCCCCCGCGACCTCTGCTGCCACCTGTATTGCCCCTTCGACCCCGGCCCTGTGCTGTCCACACCCCCGTTCGGGGGTAGTGAGACCTGCATCACGGATTACACGATGCCAGAGAGCCGCCCGGCAATGGTCCGGTACTGAGGAGGACGCTGATGACAAGGGCGACGGAGGACTTCCGCAGGGCACGGGACTTCCTGCTGGAACACCGCGCGGACTACGCCACCGCCTACGAGGGCTTCGAGTGGCCGCGTCCGGACCACTTCAACTGGGCGCTCGACTGGTTCGACGTCATCGCAGAGGGCAACGACCGCACCGCCCTGCACATCGTCGAGGAGGACGGCACCGAGACGAAGCTGTCCTTCGCCGAGCTGTCCGAGCGCTCCGACCGGGTCGCGAACCATCTGCGCGCGCGGGGCGTCGAGCCCGAGGACCGCATCCTCGTCATGCTCGGCAACCAGGCCGAACTGTGGGAGACCGCGCTGGCCGCGATGAAGCTGCGCGCCGTCGTCATCCCGGCCACCCCGTTGCTCGGCCCGGCCGACCTGCGCGACCGCGTCGACCGGGGCCGGGTGAAGCACGTGCTCGTGCGCGGCGAGGACGCGGCCAAGTTCGACGAGGTGCCTGGCCGGTACACCCGGATCGCGGTGGGCGGGGGAGCGGCGGCGGGCTGGGAGGCGTACGAGGACGCGTACACCGCCCCGGCCGAATTCGAGCCCGACGGGCCCACGCTGGCCGACGACCCGCTGATGCTCTACTTCACCTCGGGCACCACCGCCCGCCCCAAGCTGGTCGAGCACACCCACACCTCGTACCCGATCGGGCATCTGGCCACCATGTACTGGATCGGCCTCCAGCCCGGTGACGTGCACCTCAACATCTCCTCGCCGGGCTGGGCCAAGCACGCCTGGTCGAACCTGTTCGCCCCGTGGAACGCCGAGGCGACCGTCTTCATCCACAACTACACGCGCTTCGACGCGGCCCGTCTGATGGCCGAGATGGACCGGCACGGGGTGACCTCCTTCTGCGCCCCGCCGACGGTGTGGCGGATGCTCATCCAGGCCGATCTGGGCGAGTTGGGGACCCCGCCCCGCGAGGTGGTGGCGGCGGGCGAGCCGCTCAACCCCGAGGTGATCGAGCAGGTGCGGCGGGCCTGGGGCGTGACCATCCGGGACGGGTTCGGGCAGACCGAGACGGCCGTGCAGGTCTCCAACAGCCCGGGGCAGACGCTGAAGACGGGTTCCATGGGCCGCCCGAGCCCGGGCTACCGCGTGGAGCTGCTCGACCCGGTGTCGGGCGCGCCGGGGGCCGAGGAGGGCGAGATCGCCCTCGACCTGTCGGCGCGGCCGGTGGGCCTGATGACCGGCTACCACGGGGACGCGGACCGTACGGCGGAGGCGATGGCCGGCGGCTACTACCGCACCGGGGACATCGGTTCGCGGGACGAGGACGGCTACGTCACCTACGTGGGCAGAGCCGACGACGTGTTCAAGGCGTCCGACTACAAGATCAGCCCGTTCGAGCTGGAGAGCGCGCTCCTGGAACACGAGGCGGTGGCCGAGGCGGCCGTCGTACCGGCGCCCGACGAACTGCGGCTGGCGGTGCCCAAGGCGTACGTCGTCCTCGCGGCGGGCTGGGAGCCGGGCCCGGACACGGCGAAGGTGCTGTTCGAGCACTCCCGTCAGGTCCTCGCGCCCTACAAGCGGGTCCGGCGCCTGGAGTTCGCCCCGCTGCCGAAGACCGTGTCCGGCAAGATCCGGCGGATCGAGCTGCGCGAGGCCACGGCGGCGGGCTCGGCCGAGGAGTACCGCGAGGAGGACTTCCGGTGACCTTCGACGAACTGTCGTACACACACGGCACCAGCGGCACCGTCCTGCTCGGTGACACGATCGGCGCCAACCTCGACCGGGCCGTCGCCGCCTGGCCCGACCGCGAGGCGCTGGTGGACGTGGCGTCCGGGCGGCGCTGGACCTACGCCGAATTCGCGGCCGACGTGGACCGGTTGGCGTACGCGCTGCTCGCGAGCGGGGTCGCCAAGGGCGACCGGGTCGGGATCTGGGCCGTGAACTGCGCCGAGTGGGTGCTGGTGCAGTACGCCACCGCCCGGATCGGCGCGATCATGGTCAACATCAACCCCGCCTACCGCACCCACGAGGTCGAGTACGTCCTCAACCAGGCGGGAATCTCCCTGCTGTTCGCCTCCCTCAGCCACAAGAGCAGTGACTACCGGGCGATGGTGGAGGAAGTACGGGGCCGCTGCCCCGAGTTGCGGGAGACCGTGTACATCGGCGACCCGAGCTGGGACGCGCTGCTCCGGCGCGGGACGCCTGACCTGTACGAGGAGTTCCGGGTCCGCAAGAGCGAGTTGTCCTGCGACGACCCCATCAACATCCAGTACACCTCGGGAACGACCGGCTTCCCGAAGGGGGCCACGCTCTCCCACCACAACATCCTCAACAACGGCTACTTCGTCGGGGAGTTGATCTCCTACACGGAGCAGGACCGGATCTGCATCCCCGTCCCCTTCTACCACTGCTTCGGCATGGTGATGGGGAATCTCGCCGCCACCTCGCACGGCGCCTGCATGGTGATCCCGGCCCCGTCCTTCGAGCCGAGGGCCACCCTGGAGGCGGTGCAGCGGGAGCGGTGCACCTCGCTGTACGGCGTGCCGACCATGTTCATCGCGGAGCTGAACCTCCCCGACTTCGCGTCGTACGACCTCTCGTCGCTGCGCACCGGGATCATGGCGGGCTCGCCCTGTCCGGTCGAGGTGATGAAGCGGGTGGTCGCCGAGATGCACATGGCGGAGGTCTCCATCTGCTACGGCATGACCGAGACGAGCCCGGTCTCGCTCCAGACCCGTGTCGACGACGACCTGGAGCACCGCACGGGCACGGTCGGCCGGGTGCTCCCGCACCTGGAGGTCAAGGTCGTCGACCCGGCCACCGGGGTGACCCGACCCCGCGGCACGGCAGGCGAGTTGTGCACCCGGGGCTACAGCGTGATGCTCGGCTACTGGAACGAGCCGGACAAGACCGCGGAGGCGGTCGACCCCGGGCGCTGGATGCACACCGGCGACCTCGCGACGATGCGCGAGGACGGGTACGTCGAGATCGTCGGCCGGATCAAGGACATGATCATCCGAGGTGGCGAGAACGTCTACCCGCGCGAGATCGAGGAGTTCCTCTACGCCCACCCCAAGATCCGTGACGTTCAGGTGGTCGGCGTGCCGCACGAGAGGTACGGCGAGGAGGTCCTGGCCTGCGTCATCCCGCACGACCCGGCCGACCCGCTCACCCTGGAGGAACTGCGGGCGTTCTGCGAGGGCCGACTGGCGCACTACAAGGTGCCGAGCAGGATCCAGATCCTGGAGGCCTTCCCGATGACGGTGTCGGGGAAGGTCCGGAAGATCGAGCTGCGAGAAATGTACGCCCCGAGCTAGAGCGCCCCGTCAGGGGCGCGGGGCTGTATTCGATATGCGGCTACCGCCGCGTGGGCGCGCCGAGCCCCCACCGGCCCGCACAGTCTCACGCGCCCTTCGTGTCCATTTCATCGGCCACCCCATTCACCGCCTGCGGCGCCCCCGTGAAGTCCAGCACGAACAGCGGTATCCCCAGCGCGTCAGCGCACTCGCGGGCGTCCTCGGCGTACCCCGCAAGGGAGAAGTACACACAACCGGAGTCCTCCGTCATCGCCGACAGCCACAGGCACTCCACATCCCGCCGAGAGGCCGGCCGCACGGTCGGGTCCACGTGGGCCACCAGCCCGCGCGCGGCCAGGCCGATGCCGGACGGCGGCCGCTCGCCCGCGCGGCGGATGTCCCGGTAGCCGAGCCAGCGCAGATAGAGCGCGGCCGCGGTGACCGCGTCCCGGGCGGTACGGATCGTCACGGGACGGAAGGCGGGCCGCGGGTCGGGGTCCGACGGGGGCGCGGACCCGGTGCCGGCGACCGGGACGCGTAGTACCGCCCCGCACGGGCAGCCCAGTTCCGGCTGCGGCCACTGGTCCCGGCGGCCGCAGGCGCCGCAGCTCACGGTCACCCAGTCCTCGTCCCAGGCGCGGTGCGCCACCGGGGTCGGCTCGGCCGCGTCGTCGAGGCACGGGGTGACCGGGGCGCCGCAGGCGCAGGGATACGACGGCGCGGAGTAGACGTGCTCGCGCCGGCAGGCCGGACAGCGCACCGGCACGCTCTCGGACATGGCCACCTCGGGCGTCGCGACGGTTCAGCGGTCCCATCGTGCTCCTGCCGTGCCCCGGTTGTCCGTCCCTTGACGACGTTCGCCCCCACACCTACATTGATTTCAGATAGTAGAAGTTAGTTTCCGCAATACGGAATAAATAGCTGAATCAACGCGGAATCGTGCTCACCGCGGGGCGCGCCGGGAGCAGGCATCCGACAGTCGAAAGCAGGAGTTCTCGATGGCTCGAATGACCGCTGCCCGCGCGGCAGTTGAGATCCTCAAGCGCGAGGGCGTCACCGACGCGTTCGGTGTGCCCGGCGCGGCGATCAACCCCTTCTACGCGGCGCTCAAGGCCTCCGGCGGCATCCACCACACCCTCGCCCGCCATGTCGAGGGCGCCTCACACATGGCCGAGGGGTACACCCGTACCCGCCCCGGCAACATCGGCGTCTGCGTCGGCACCTCCGGCCCGGCCGGTACCGACATGATCACCGGCCTGTACTCGGCGACCGGCGACTCCGTCCCGATCCTCTGCATCACCGGCCAGGCCCCGACCGCGGTGATCCACAAGGAGGACTTCCAGGCCGTCGACATCGCCGCCATCGCCAAGCCGGTGACCAAGATGGCGGTCACCGTGCTGGAGGCCGCCCAGGTCCCGGGCGTCTTCCAGCAGGCCTTCCATCTGATGCGCTCCGGCCGGCCGGGCCCGGTCCTGATCGACCTGCCGATCGACGTCCAGCTCACCGAGATCGAGTTCGACCCGGAGACCTACGAGCCGCTCCCGGTCTACAAGCCCGTCGCGTCCCGCGCCCAGATCGAGAAGGCGATCGGGATGCTGAACGCGTCCGAGCGCCCGCTGATCGTCGCGGGCGGCGGGGTCATCAACGCGGACGCCGCCGAACTACTCGTCGAGTTCGCCGAGTTGACGGGCGTTCCGGTCGTCCCGACGCTGATGGGCTGGGGCGTCCTCCCCGACGACCACGAACTGAACGCCGGCCTGGTGGGCCTGCAGACCTCGCACCGCTACGGCAACGCGACCTTCCTGGAGTCCGACTTCGTGCTCGGCATCGGCAACCGCTGGGCCAACCGGCACACCGGCAGGCTGGACGTCTACACGGCGGGCCGGACGTTCGTCCACGTCGACATCGAGCCCACCCAGATCGGCCGGATCTTCGCCCCGGACTACGGCATCGCGTCCGACGCCAGGGCGGCTCTGGAGCTGTTCGTCGAGGCGGCAAGGGAGTTGAAGGCAAAGGGCGGCCTCCCCGACCGCTCGCGGTGGGCGGCCGCGGCCCAGGAGAAGAGGGCGACCCTCCAGCGCCGTACGCACTTCGACGACGTCCCCATCAAGCCGCAGCGCATCTACGAGGAGATGAACAAGGCCTTCGGTCCGGAGACCCGGTACGTCTCCACCATCGGCCTCTCGCAGATCGCCGGTGCCCAGCTGCTGCACGTCTTCAAGCCCCGGCACTGGATCAACTGCGGCCAGGCGGGCCCCCTCGGCTGGACGGTCCCGGCCGCGCTGGGCGTGGCGAAGGCCGACCCGGAGGCGTCCGTGGTCGCGCTCTCCGGTGACTACGACTTCCAGTTCATGATCGAGGAGTTGGCCGTCGGCGCGCAGCACAAGATCCCGTACGTCCATGTCCTCGTCAACAACGCCTACCTGGGCCTGATCCGCCAGGCGCAGCGGGCGTTCGACATCGACTTCCAGGTCAAGCTGGAGTTCGAGAACATCAACTCGCCCGAGCTGGGCGTCTACGGCGTCGACCACGTCAAGGTGGCCGAGGGGCTGGGCTGCAAGGCGATCCGGGTGACCGACCCGGCGGAGCTGGGCGCGGCCTTCGAGCAGGCCAAGAAGCTGGCGGCGGAGCACCGGGTGCCGGTGGTCGTCGAGGCGATCCTGGAGCGGGTCACGAACATCTCCATGTCGACCACCAACGACATCTCGAACGTCGTGGAGTTCGAGGAGATCGCGACCGAGCCCGGCCACGCGCCGACGTCGATCAGGACGCTGAAGGTCTGAGCCGGCGCGGACGAGAGCGGGCGGCCCGTCCTGGGGACGGGCCGCCCGCTTCGTGCTGTAGGTGGCACGGTGCCCGCCGCCCCCGTGCCGGCAGGCACCGTGTGCCGTGAATATGCCCCCTGACTGGGGCGGTTGAAGCATCCTGAACACCGTTCAGAGCTTTATTTGAGGTTTCGCCACCCCCTTCGCTCCGGTTCGTCGGCTTTCGGTCAGCTCTCAAGATGCTCGCTCAGCCCGGGCCAGTCGTCCGGCCCGCCGCCCTGCCACTCGATGAGGTCGCTCTCCTCGACCTCGATGCGGTCCAGATCCGCCATCCGCAGGATCTCGATCACGTCGTCGAGATGCGAGGCGATCCCCAGGGTCACGTCCCCCTCGGTGACCCGCCGGGAGCCGTCCAGGGCCGGTGCGTGCACGACGATGCGGGGGAACTCCGTCGGTGGGTGTGCTGTCATGCCTTCAGCCTCCTGCGGCGGGGGCGGATGCGCACGCCGAAGCGCCGGATGCGGACGGTTTCCGCATCCGGCGCTCGGGGGCGTCCGTGGGGCTCTCCTCGGTGGTGGCCGTCCGACGGCGCGAGGCTGGGCGCGACAGGCCGTTCGCGCCGCCGGACGGGGTTCCGGGGGAGGGGGATGGCTGGGACCGCGGCGGGTGCGACGGAGCCGGGGCGTCCGTCCCTCTCGTCGAGACGGGCGCCCGGTCCCTTCACCACCGCACTGGCTCGCACACCGCCGCGGTCCTTGCCGCGCCCGCGTACATCCGGCCGGCCACCCCTCATTCGGGCCGTCCGGCGGCACGCGGGCCGTTCGGGTCGGTCCGGCGCGCAGGGCGCGGACCGGTTCCGCCACGCGCTCGCCGCACGCCCGGCCGGCGGCGTGGAGACCGGCCAGGTTCTTCTCGACGGTCTGTCGAAGTGGTTTCCGGGCGGCGCCGACGCCTGGGCGCGACAGGACAGTTGTCGGCGACGGCGCCGCCCGGAAGCGCGGGGGTTCGCCGGGTCAGACCCGGGCGCCGGACAGGCGCTCGACCGCGCGCAGCAGCGCGGAGTGGTCCAGGCCGCCGTCGCCCTGCGCGCGCAGGGACGCGACCAGCTGCGCCACCACGGCACCGACGGGCAGTGCGGCGCCGACGTTGCGGGCCGCGTCGGTCACGATGCCCATGTCCTTGTGGTGCAGGTCGATCCGGAAGCCCGGCTTGAAGTCCCGGCTGAGGAAGTTGTCCTTCTTCCGCGCCAGCACGGTCGAGCCGGCCAGGCCGCCGCCCAGGACGTCCAGCGCGGCCGTCAGGTCCACGCCGGACTTCTCCAGGAAGACCACGGCCTCGGCGCACGCCTGGATGTTCACGGCGACGATCAGCTGGTTGGCGGCCTTCACGGTCTGGCCGGAGCCGTGCGGACCGCACAGCACGATGGTCCTGCCGAGCGCCTCGAACACCGGCTTCGCGGCGTCGAAGTCGGCCTTCTCGCCGCCGACCATGATGGACAGCACGGCCTCGACGGCGCCGGCCTCACCGCCGGAGACGGGCGCGTCCAGGACGCGGATGCCCTTGGCCGAAGCCGCCTTCGCCAGGTCGACCGAGGTCTGCGGGGTGATGGACGACATGTCGATGAGGAGCGCGCCGGACCGGGCGTTGTCGAGGATGCCGTCGGGGCCGTACGCGACGGCCTCGACCTGGGGTGACGCGGGCACCATCGTGATGATCACGTCGGCGTCCCGCACGGCCTCGGCGATCGAGGCCGCGGCTGTGCCGCCGGCGGCGGCCAGCCGGTCCAGCTTGTTCTGCTCCAGGGTGAACCCGGTGACGTCGTAACCCGCCTTGAGCAGGTTCTCGGACATGGGGGAGCCCATGATGCCGAGGCCTATCCAGGCGATCGCCGGGCGGGCCGGGCGGGCGGAATCTGCGAGGTTGCTCATGTCGGGGGTGCCTCTCTGACTGCTCGGCGGGGTCGGGGAGTTCAGCGCGCCGCGCGCGGGAGCCACTCGAAGGACTCGGAGCTGGGCCGGTCGCCGGGCTTGTACTCCAGGCCCACCCAGCCGTCGTAACCGGCCTTCCTCAGCAGGTCGAGGAGCTCCTCCAGCGGGAGCGAGCCCGTGCCCGGGGCGCCGCGGCCCGGGTTGTCGGCGATCTGCACATGGCCGGTCCTCGACGCGTACCGCTCGATCACCGACGGCAGGTCCTCACCGTTCATCGACAGGTGGTACAGGTCCATGAGGAAGCGCGCGTTGCCGAGTCCGGTCGCCTCGTTCACCTTGTCGACGATCCCGACCGCGGCCGGCGCCGACACCAGCGGATACAGCGGTGACTCCGGTTTGTTCAGCGCCTCGATCAGCAGGACTGCGCCGATCCGGTCGGCCGCCCGCGCCGCGAGGACCAGGTTCTGCAGCGCCAGCGCGTCCTGCTCGGCCGGATCCACGCCGTCGACACGGTTGCCGTACAGGGCGTTGAGGGCCCCGCAGCCGAGCGATCCGGCGAAGTCGGCGGCCACGTCGATATTGGCGCGGAACCTCTCCGACTCCTCGCCCGGGACCGACAGGGCGCCCCGGTCGGGACCCGGCAGCCGCCCGGCGTAGAAGTTCAGGCCGTTCAACCGGACCCCCGCGTCCTCGATCGCCCTCTTCAGCGCGTCGAGCTCGGACCGCTCGGGGGTGGGGGAGCCGACCCAGGGCCACCACAGCTCGACCGCGCCGAAGCCGGCCGCGGCGGCGGCCGCGGGGCGCTCCAGGAGCGGGAGTTCCGTGAAGAGGATCGACAGGTTGACGTTGAAGCGCTGCTCTGCGAATCCCATGGGGCCGGCGCTCCCTTCCGTTTCCAGTGATTCCGCATTGTGGAAGTTTGTTTCTGCTTAACGGAAGACTGCCTGTGGTGAGGGAAGGCTGTCAAGTACTCTGAGGGGGTGGCCCGGTCCAACGACGAGGTCGCCGCGCTGCTCCAGGAGTACGCCGACCTCATCTCGATCACCGGCGGAGACGCGTTCAAGGCGCGCGTCTACGAGAAGGCCGCACGCGCGGTGGGCGGCCATCACGCCGACGTCTCCACCCTCGACCTCAAGGGGCTCCAGGAGATCCCGAACGTCGGGAAGTCCATCGCCCAGAAGGTCCGTGAGTACTTCGACAGCGGCGGCGTGGTCGCCGTCGAGGAGCTGCGCGCGAAGATCCCGGACGGGGTGCGGCGGCTGACGGCCATCCCCACCCTCGGCCCGAAGAAGGCCATGGCGGTCTACGAGGAACTGGGCGTCTCCTCGGTCGAGGAACTCGCCGACGCCATCCGCGACGAGCGGCTGCGCGACCTCAAGGGCTTCGGGCCGAAGACCGAGGAGAACATCCTGCACGGCATCGAACTGCTCCGGTCCGCCGGCGGGCGGGTGCAGATCGACGTGGCCATGGAACTGGCCGAGGACATCGTCGGCGCGCTCTCCGGCGTGACCGGCTGCGAGCGGTGCGCGTACGCCGGTTCACTGCGCCGGATGCGGGAGACCATCGGCGACATCGACATCCTCGTGGCGGCGGAGAAGTCGGCGCCGGTCATGAAGGCGTTCACCGGGCTGCCGTACGTCACCGAGGTCATCGGGCAGGGCGGGACGAAGACCTCCGTACGCACCGGCAAGGGTCTCGACGTCGACCTGCGCGTCGTACCGCCGGACTCCTGGGGTGCGGCCCTCCAGTACTTCACCGGCTCCAAGGCCCACAACATCCGTACCCGCGAACGGGCCGTGCACCAGAAGCTCAAGCTCTCCGAGTACGGGCTCTTCGACGTCGAGAGCGGCGACAAGATCGTCTCCGAGACCGAGGAGGAGGTCTACGCCCGGCTCGGCCTGCCGTGGATCCCGCCGCCGCTGCGCGAGGACCGCGGGGAGATCGAGGCCGGGCTGCGGGACGAACTGCCCGACCTGGTCACCGAGGCCGACCTCCGCGGCGACCTGCACACCCACACCGACCTCACGGACGGGCTCGCCCCGCTGGAGGAGATGGCCGAGGCCGCCGCCGCGCGCGGCTACGCCTACTACGCGATCACCGACCACGCACCCGACCTGGCCATGCAGCGCATGACCGACGAGCGGATGCTGGCCCAGCGGGAACGGGTGCGCGAGCTGGACGGCACGTACCCCACCCGGGGCCGGCGCGGCGGACTGCGGCTGCTGCACGGCACCGAGCTGAACATCGGCCCGGAGGGTGAGGTGGACTGGCCGCACGACTTCCTCGCCGGGTTCGACCTGTGCGTGGCCTCGGTCCACTCGCACTTCAACCAGGGCCGCGAGGCGCTGACCCGGCGGCTGGTGCGGGCCTGCGAGAACCCCCACGTCAACGTCATCGGCCACCCCACCACCCGCCTCATCGGCAAGCGGCCCGGCATCGACGCCGACCTGGACGCCGTCTTCGAGGCCTGCGCCCGTACCGGCACCGCCCTGGAGATCAACGCCCACCCGCACCGGCTCGACCTGCGCGACGAGGACATCCTGCGGGCCCGGCGGTACGGCGTGCGGTTCGCCGTCGACAGCGACGCCCACGCCGTCCCGCACCTGGCCAACATGCGCTACGGCATCGGAACCGCCCAGCGTGGCTGGCTCACCGCGGGCGACGTGATCAACACCTGGCCGGAGCGGCGGCTGCGGAGCTTCCTGCGCAAGGGCCGGTGAGCCGGCCGTGCCGGGCGGACCGGCTCAGCGCCCGTGCGGGGGCTTCGCCAGCTCGGCGTTGAACTGGGCGCCGATCAGCAGGGCCAGATTGGACAGCCACAGCCAGATCAGGAAGACCACGACGCCCGCCAGCGATCCGTACAGACGGTGATAGGTGCCCGCATGAGCGGTGTACACGGCGAATCCGACGGTGACGGCCACCAGGAGTACGACCGCCAGGGTGCCTCCCGGCGCCATCTTCCGGACCGGCCGGGAGGGTGCGGGGCCCGAACGGTAGAGCACGAGCACCAGGAGGACGGCGACCGCGGCCACCACCGGCCAGCGGAGTGTGCCCCAGGCCTCCTGCGGTCCGGCCCCCAGGTTCAGCGCCGCGCCCAGACGCCGGGTCAGGTCGCCGGTCAGGAAGAACGCGAGGGTGGAGGTGAGGAGGACGGCGATCAGGACGAGGGCCGTCGCGATGATGCGCGGAGCGGTGCGCCAGACCGGCCGGTGCGAACTGACCCGGTGCATGGCGTGCAGCGCCCGGCGGAAGACGCTCAGATAGCTGCTGCCCGACCACAGGGCCGCGGCCCCGCCCAGGAAGATCAGGGTCCAGGCCGTCGACGACTGGTTCGCCATCTGCCGCAGGGTGCTGCGCAGCAGGGCGCGGGACTCCTCCGGGGCGGCCTGCGCCATGTGGTCGATGACCTCGGGTTTGGCCGTGGGGATGGTCAGCCCCAGGATCGAGAGGATCACCAGCAGGACGGGGAACAGGGCCAGGACCGCGTAATAGGTCAGCGCGGCCGCCCAGTCCGTGACGTCGTCGTTCCAGACGGCCACCGGTGTCCTGCGCAACGCGGCCCACCACCTGGCCGCGCGGCCCTCTGCGTCATCCATGAGACGGATGCTCTCATCCCGACCGGCCGGCCGAGCCGCTTCTGGCGCCGGGGACGTCACGCACCCTCCGGGCAAGCCCGGCAGTTGCCGACAGGTCCTGGGGAATGAGCCGGGCGCGGGTATGGCCCGTTCGGTTATGGTCGCCTCGTGACGGATGGACAGGCTCCGTCGAGCCGGGGTGAACGTGCAGGTCAGAGGGTGTTTGGGGATGCAATGCGATTGAAAGTGGAGTTCACGACCGAGCCCTTCGACCTCGACGAGGCCCCCGCACACGCGCTGGTCGCCCGTGAGGTCATCGAGGGGGCGCAGCTGGACGCGGTGGACGTCGGGCCGTTCGGCAACACCGCGGAGGGCGGCGCCGACGCCGTGCTCACCGCCGTGGACGCGCTGCTGCGCCGGACCCTGGAGGCCGGGGCCACCCGGATCTCGCTCCAGGTCAACGTGGTGGGAGAGGGCGGCGACAAGTGACCGGCAACGGGGACGAGCCCTTCATCACCGCCGTGAAGCCACTGGTCGACGCCATGGGCGGGGAGCTGCTCCCGCCCGACGAGGCCGGCCCCGACGACGTGATCCTCGCCTGGGAGGGCGTCGATGCCGTCGCCGTACGGCTGCCGCAGCTCGCCGACTCCCTCGACCACATCCTGGCCGCCATGGAACGCAAGCAGGGCAAGCCGCTGGCCGACCTGGACCGCAAGGCCAAGCAGGAGGTCGTGCGCGTACTGGAGGCGCGGGGCGCCTTCTCCGTGCGCCATGGTGTGGAGACCGTGGCGAGCGCGCTCGGGGTGAGCCGCTTCACCGTCTACAACTACCTGAACCGCGACAAGGAGAGCTGACCGGAGACCTCACGGGGGAGCCGGCCGGAGGCTTCGCGAGGTGGGCCGGGCGGGGGTTGTTACGCGGAATTTTCAACAAAGTGTTGACGTCAAGTTCCGGAGGGCGTTAGCTGACGGCAGTCCGTTCAGCGCGAAGGCCGCCCGCGGCCACGGAGGCTCCCGTGACGTCGACTTCCACGCCCGCGGGCCTGGCCCGGTTCAATGCTCTGGAGGAGCACGCGGCCTTCGCCGCCCTCCACGAGGCGTGTGCCTCCACGGCATGGGCCCGCCGCCTGCTCGCCGCCCGCCCCTACGCCACCCCCGAGTCCCTCTACTCGGCCAGTGACGCCGCCATGGCCGACCTGACCGGGGCGGACCTGGGGGAGGCCATGGCCGGGCACCCGCCGATCGGCCGCCCCCGGCCGGGCGATCCGACCTCGGCCCGGGAGCAGTCGGGTATGGCAGGCGCCGCCGAAGGGCTCAAGGCGGAGATGCTCGAACTCAACCTGGCCTACCAGGAGAAGTTCGGCCATGTCTTCCTGATCTGCGCCACCGGCCGGACCGGCGAGGAGATGCGCGACGCGGTCAAGGAGCGGATCGGCAACGCGCCCGGACAGGAGCGCGAGATCGTCCGCACCGAGCTGGGAAAGATCAACCGTATCCGGCTGGCCCGGCTCGTCGAAGCGGACTGAAGTCGAAGCAGACCGAAGTCGAAGCAGACCGAAGAGGACGCCTGACGCCATGAGCACCAGCACCACCGCCTCCGTGTCCACCCACATCCTGGACACCAGCATCGGCCGCCCCGCCGCGGATGTCGCCGTCCGGCTCTCCGCCCGCAGCGGCCGGGACGCGGACTGGCAGGCGCTCGGCGGCAGCGCGACCGACGCCGACGGCCGGTGCAAGGACCTGCCGGCGCTGCCGGAGGGAACCACCCATGTACGGCTCGACTTCGCGGTGGAGCCGTACTTCGAGAAGTCCGTGAAGAAGCAAGCCGATGCGCAGCAGGACGCCCCCGCGAATCGGGACAGCGGATCCGTGTTCTTCCCGGAGGTGGCGATCACCTTCGCCGTGAACCCCGGGGAGCACTACCACGTGCCGCTGCTGCTCAACCCGTTCGGCTACTCCGTTTACCGAGGGAGCTAGCTACATGGCAGACAATTCCCGCCCTGGCCGCCCTGTGATTCTTGGACAGAACCAGTACGGCAAGGCCGAGAACCGGGTCGTGAAGATCACGCGCGACGGTGCCACCCACCACATCAAGGACCTCAATGTCTCCGTGTCGCTCTCCGGCGACATGGAAGAGGTCCACTACTCCGGCTCCAACGCCAACGTCCTGCCGACCGACACCACCAAGAACACGGTGTACGCGTTCGCCAAGGAGCACGGCATCAAGTCCGCCGAGCAGTTCGGCATCCACCTCGCCCGCCACTTCGTGACCTCGCAGGAGCCGATCCACCGGGCCCGGATCCGCATCGAGGAGTACGCTTGGGAGCGCATCGAGCACGCCAAGGAAGGCGCGCACTCCTTCGTGCGCAAGGGCCAGGAGACCCGGCTGACACAGGTCACGTTCGACGGCTCGTTGTGGGAGGTCGTCTCCGGCCTCAAGGATCTCGTCGTGATGAACTCGACCGACTCCGAGTTCTGGGGCTACGCCAAGGACAAGTACACGACGCTTCCCGAGGCGTACGACCGCATCCTGGCCACCCAGGTCTCCAGCCGCTGGCGGTTCAACTGGACCGATGACGCGCGGGAGATGCCCGACTGGGAGAGGTCCTACGAGCAGACGAAGACGCACATGCTCCAGGCCTTCGCCGAGACCTACTCCCTCTCGCTCCAGCAGACGCTCTACCAGATGGGCGCGCGCATCATCGACAACCGCGCCGAGATCGACGAGGTCCGCTTCTCCCTCCCGAACAAGCACCACTTCCTGGTCGATCTGGAGCCGTTCGGGCTGAAGAACGCCACCGAGGACGGTGCCGTGTACTACGCCGCCGACCGGCCCTACGGCCTGATCGAGGCGACCGTCCTCCGGGACGGCTGCGAGGCGAAGATCCCGGTCGACCTCTCCAACCTCTGACCGACACCTTTTCGGCACCCTCGGCCGGGGAGCCACGGGGAGCCCGTTCTCCCGGCCGAGGCACTCAAATCCCCGGGGTCCTGCCGTGCCCTCACCACAAGTCCACTGAGCGAAAAGGACGAATTCATGGCAGCAGACCGGCGCATCGTCATCGAGAACTGTTCGATCGCGACCGTCGACGCCCACGACACCGAGTACGCGGACGGGTATGTCGTCATCGCCGGCAACCGCATCGAGTCGGTCGGCGAGGGCAGGGCCCCCGAGGGCCTGGAGAACGTCGAGCGCCGTATCGACGCCACCGGCCACCTCGTGACCCCCGGCCTGGTCAACACCCACCACCACTACTACCAGTGGATCACCCGGGGCCTGGCCACCGACCACAACCTCTTCAACTGGCTGGTCGCGCTGTACCCGACCTGGGCGCGCATCGACGAGCCGATGGTGTACGCGGCCGCCCAGGGCTCGCTCGCCATGATGGCCCGTGGCGGGGTCACCACCGCGATGGACCACCACTACGTCTACCCGAAGGACTCCGGCGACCTCTCCGGCGCGATCATCCGTGCCGCCCGCGAGACGGGCGTCCGCTTCACCCTCGCGCGCGGTTCCATGGACCGCAGCGAGAAGGACGGCGGCCTGCCCCCGGACTTCGCCGTCGAGACCCTCGAAGGCGCCCTCGCCGCCACCGAGGCGACCGTCAAGGAGCACCACGACGACTCCTTCGACGCGATGACCCAGGTGGCGGTGGCGCCCTGCTCGCCCTTCTCCGTCTCCACCGAACTCCTCCGCGAGGGCGCGGAGTTGGCCCGCCGCCTCGGGGTACGGCTGCACACGCACGGCTCGGAGACGGTCGAGGAGGAGAAGTTCTGCCACGAGCTGTTCGGCATGGGCCCGACCGACTACTTCGAGTCCACCGGCTGGCTCGGCGAGGACGTGTGGATGGCGCACTGCGTCCATATGAACGACTCGGACATCGCCGCGTTCGCCCGGACCAGGAGCGGTGTGGCGCACTGCCCGTCGTCCAACGCCCGGCTCGCGGCCGGGATCGCCCGTGTCCCCGACATGCTCGCCGCCGGTGTCCCGGTCGGCCTCGGCGTCGACGGCACCGCGTCCAACGAGTCCGGCGAACTCCACACCGAACTGCGCAACGCGCTGCTGATCAACCGCCTCGGCGCGCACCGGGAAGCGGCCCTGAACGCCCGCCAGGCGTTGCGCCTGGGCACCTACGGCGGCGCCCAAGTCCTGGGCCGGGCAAGCCAGATCGGCTCCCTCGAACCCGGCAAGCTCGCCGACCTGGTGCTCTGGAAGCTGGACACCCTCGCCCACGCCTCCATCGCCGACCCGGTGACCGCCCTCGTCTTCGGCGCGGCCGCCCCGGTCACCGCCTCCTTCGTGAACGGCCGTCAGATCGTCGAGGACAGCCGCCTGTTGCACGTCGACGAGGGCGCGATCGCCCGCTCCACCCGGGCCGAGGCCCAACGGCTGGCCCGTATCACCCCCCAGTAACACCGCTGCTCCGTACGGCACATGAACTCCGGTCGGGAGGGACGGCTCCCGGCCGGCAGCCGTGGACCCCGGGACGGGGCCACGGCGGCTGTCACCTGGGCGCGCGCGCCGGTCGTGCGCGCCCAGGAACGGTCACCGTCCTCCCCTCGGGTCCCGCACGACCTGGATCGCACGCACCACCTCCCTGAACCCCGCGTCAGAGCCGACGTGTAACCGACCGGAGGAGAGCCGCCGTGTCCGCGCACCGAGTGCATCCCGTCGACGAGAAGCTTCCGCCCCTGAAAATGGCGGCCACGGGCCTTCAGCACGTGGCCGCCATGTACGCCGGGGTGGTCGCCCCGCCCCTGATCGTCGGCGCGGCCATCGGCCTGTCCGGCACCGAACTGACCTTCCTCACCGGGGCCTGCCTCTTCACCGCGGGCCTCGCCACCTTCCTGCAGACCCTCGGCGTCTGGAAGATCGGCGCCCGGCTGCCCTTCGTCAACGGCGTCACCTTCGCCGGGGTCGCCCCGATGACCGCGATAGCCGCCTCCACCCACGACAGGGCGGACGCCCTGCCGGTCATCTTCGGTGCGGTGATCGTGGCCGGCCTCCTCGGCTTCCTCGCCGCCCCGTTCTTCGGCAAGGCGGTCCGTTTCTTCCCGCCCGTCGTCACCGGCACGGTCATCACCCTCATCGGGGTCTCGCTGCTCCCGGTCGCCTTCGGCTGGGCCCAGGGCCCCGACCCCACGGCGGACGACTACGGTTCGGCGAAGTACCTGGGCCTGGCCGCCGCAACGCTCCTCGTCGTCCTGCTCGTTCGCCGCTTCACCCGCGGCTTCGTGAAGCAGATCGCCGTGCTGATCGGCCTGGTGGCGGGCACGGTCGTCGCCGTCCCGTTCGGGATCACGGACTTCGGCCCGGTCGCGGACGCGGACGTCATCGGCTTCCCTGCCCCCTTCCACTTCGGCGTCCCGCAGTTCCAGATCGCCGCGATCCTGTCCATGTGCGTGGTGATGGTGGTCTCGATGACCGAGTCGACCGCGGACATGCTGGCGCTGGGCGAGATCGTCGAACGCCCCGCCGACGAGCGGACGATCGCGGCCGGGCTGCGCGCCGACACCCTCGGCTCGGCGATCAGCCCGCTGTTCAACGGGTTCATGTGCAGCGCCTTCGCCCAGAACATCGGCCTGGTCGCGATGACCCGGATCCGCAGCCGGTTCGTGGTCGCGGTCGGCGGCGGGTTCCTGGTGCTGATGGGGCTGTGCCCGACGGCCGCCGCGCTGATCGCCGTCGTACCCCGCCCGGTGCTCGGCGGCGCGGGCGTGGTCCTGTTCGGCTCGGTGGCGGCCGGCGGCATCCAGACCCTGGTCAGGGCCGGGCTGGAGAAGGACGAGAACGTCCTGGTCGTCGCCGTCTCGCTCGCCGTCGGCATCGTCCCGATCACCGCTCCGGACTTCTACCACGCCTTCCCGGAGACGGCCCGGATCGTCCTCGACTCGGGCATCTCCACGGGCTGCGTGACGGCGGTGCTGCTCAACCTCGTCTTCAACCACCTGGGCCGGCCGAGCGCGGCCGCGAGGGGTACGACCCAGGCCGCCGTACCCCTTCCGTCACCTCACTCGATCTCGTAACTGTCCCCGTACACCTTCCACTTGAGCGGGGTGTCCAGGTCGAGGTTGCCCGCCGTGAGGAAGACCCGCTGAGCCGTCTCGACCCGGCTGACGTCCCGGTGGGCGGCCTCCTGCTTCATCGCCCACACGCGGGCGTCGAGGAACGCGTTGAGGTACTTCCGCTGCCCGCCGCCGTCCGCCGGGGTGGCCGCGTGCTTGCGGGCGCGTTTGCGGATGCCGCCGAAACTGACGGCGTCCGTACCGGGGCCGTGCATGACCATCGCGTCGTAGTAGACGAACTGGCCGAGCGTGCCGAGACCGTCCTTCTCGGCGCGCGCCACGGCGGGATTGAAGTAGACACGGTCCCGTTCGTGGCGCTGCGCCCTGCGGAAGGCCGCCGTCTTCGCCGCCTTCCGCCAGGCCGCCGGGGGCGAGGCCCTTGTGGCTGTCGGTGCCGTTCACCTTCCGCAGCGCGGGAAGATACTTCGCCAGGGGGTTGTCCGCGTCCCACTCCGTGTACAGCTCGACCAGCGTCAGCATGTCGCCCGTACCGGAGCAGAAGCCGATGATCCCGCCGGTGTAGCCACGCCCGTCGCCGATGTCCTCGATGTACTTGTACTGCGCCTTCCAGTTCAGGGACGAGTTCTCGGCGCTGCTCACCAGTCGCATCGCGATGTCCTTCTTCACCGGGGCGGCCAGCCCGGTGGCGTCCGCGGCCTCGGCCGAGGGCAGTTGCGAGGTCAGCAGCGCGGCGCCCACGGCGGCGAACAGGGTGCGACGGGCGGCTCGTGCGTGCAGGATCGGCACAGGTTCTCCCAAGCAGGGTGCTGTCAAAGGATGTTGAGACTGGCGCGGCAACTTGGGAAAGCGGTGGGGTGGCGGTAGGAAGTCACTGTGAGCAGACGGGGGAGTACGACATGAACGAGTCGGGCCGGGTCGAGGCCTTCAGCGACGGGGTCTTCGCCATCGCCGTCACCCTGCTCATCCTGGACATCAAGGTGCCGAAGGCCGGAGCCGGCGACAGCCTCTGGCACGCTCTGGGCGACCAGTGGCCGTCGTATGCCGCCTACGTGGTGAGTTTCCTGGTCATCGGGATCATGTGGGTCAACCACCATCAGGTGTTCAGCTATGTCGCCCGGGTCGACCGGACCCTGATGTTCCTGAACCTGCTGGTGCTGTTGGTGGTGGCCGCGGTGCCCTGGCCGACGGCCATGCTCGCCGAGTACCTCCGCGAGGA
This sequence comes from Streptomyces sp. NPDC101234, assembly GCF_044767525.1. Classification (NCBI taxonomy): domain Bacteria; kingdom Bacillati; phylum Actinomycetota; class Actinomycetes; order Kitasatosporales; family Streptomycetaceae; genus Streptomyces; species Streptomyces sp. NPDC101234. The sequence continues at coordinate 73,556 of NZ_JBIWOA010000029.1, forward strand.
CGCGAACTCGCACACGGCGGCGGCCGTCTACAGCCTGGTGATGGTGCTGATGGCCGCCGCGTTCCAGGCCCTGTGGTGGCATCTCACCCGCACGGGCCATCTCTTCGATGCCCGCGTCGACGCCGAGGCGGCCCGCCGCACCCGGGCCCGCTTCGCCCTCGGCTCACTCGGCTACCCGGTCACGGTCGGCCTGGCCTTCGTCTCCGCACCGCTCACCCTGGCCGCACACGGCCTGCTCGCCCTCTACTACGGCTTCAACCAGGTACCGGTCCCGACCCGCCGGGACCAGGCCACACCATGAGGTTGACGAGCAGGTCCGCCTGCTCGATCGCGTCGTCGAGGGCATGGTGGGTGTGCCGACGGGCGGAGAGGAGATGCGCCGGCATGGTCCGCTTCGCGACCGCCCGCAGCGGCAGGCCCGCCTTCGTCGCGTACAGCGTCTTCATGTCCAGGCAGCCGGAGTGCCCGAAGGGGCTCGCACCGGTGAACCGGATCAGGTACCAGTACAGGAACGTCCAGTCGTACGACGCCGGGTACCCGCACATCACTGGCTGCGCACCCGCGCTCACCTCACCGACCCAGTCGCTGAACTCAGCCAGTGCCAGGGCCGGTTCGGCGCCCTCCACCGCCAGCCGGGCCCGGTCCAGGCCGCTCACCGCGAGTGCCTCGGGGTCGAAGTCCGCGCTGATCGGCCGGAGTTCGCGGTAGAAGGTCAGCTTCTCCGGATCGGCGGCCGTGAAGCCGTCGGCGTCCTGTGTTCCGGCGACGGCCGCGCCGATGCTCAGCATGGAGTACGGCCCCGGGATCGGGCCGTCGGCCTCGATGTCGACCGAGATGTAGCAGCTTGGTTTGACGCGTCGTGCGGACATGACCGGATCCTGGCAGCCGGGAACTCGGTGCGCATCCCGATTCAGGGGCGCCGGGTCGCCTGGCAGGGGCTGAGGGCGGGGAGCCGGCCGGTGGAGTACGAGCGCGGCGGGACACCCATCAGGGTGCGGAAGTCCGTCGTCATGTGCGACTGGTCGAAGTAGCCCGCGGACGCGGCCAGTTCGGACCAGCCGATGCTGCCCGCCCGGGTGGCGACCGCGCGGACGCGGTCGATACGGGCGTAGTGCTTCGGGGAGACACCGACCCCGTCTGCGAACAGGTTGCGCAACTGGCGTTCGCTGACGGCCAGTTCCCGGGCCACGTCCCGTACCTGGGCGGGCGCCCGGTCCATCCGCACCGACAACGCCTCGACACCCGCCCGCAGCAGCGATGTCCGGGCCGGATCCAGCTGCTCCGAGAGCAGCCCGGGCAGTACCTCGGCCATGCGCGGCAGCGCCTCCACAGGGTCCAGCCAGCGCACCTCACGCGCGAACCGGCGGGCCACCCCGCCGGGCAGCCGGTCCAGCGGCACCACCTGGCCGACCAGCCCGTCGGCCGGAACTCCCAGCAGGGGCCGGGCCGTTCCCGGCGCGAGGCGCAGCTCCACGCAGGCGATGTCGCCCTTGCCCTCGTGGTAGGTCGCCCGTACCCGTGGCCCGACGGCCAGCACGTCCCGCCGTCCGTCCCCGCCCACGCGCAGGACCACCTTGGTCACCGCGTCGGGCAGATGCACGAACGTCCCTTCGGGCGGCTCGGTGAAGGACATGGTCCGCACCTCGGCGATCCACGGGCGCAGTGCCTCGGGCAGGGACTGAAGCGGCTTGGCGATGGTCATCGGCACCCTTCCACCGTAAGCGCCCGGCACCCCCGTCGGGGCGGCTCGGCCGTGCCGGAATTTCCAAGAGCCGGGCGGCCCGGCGGGCGCACCGTGGATCGCATGATTCTGGTGACGGGTGCCACGGGCACCATCGGAAGTGAAGTCGTACGGCAACTGGCCGGGCGGGGTGCCAAGGTGCGCGCGCTCACCCGGGATCCGGCCAGGGCACAGCTGCCCGCCGGGGTGGAGGCGGTGCGCGGGGACCATACGGACCCGGCGTCCGTGGATCCCGCGCTGGCCGGTGCCTCGGCCGTGTTCCTGCTCCGTCCGCCCGGCCCCGACGAGGGACAGGACGCGGCGCTGGTCGCCTCGGCCCGGGCCGCGGGTGTCGAGCGGCTCGTGAAGCTCTCCGCCATCGCCACCGGCGACACGGATGCCGGTCCCTCCGCGATGTGGCACGTGGACGGGGAGCGGGCCGTGCGGGACAGCGGGCTCGCCTGGACGGTGCTGCGGCCTTCGTCGTTCGCCTCCAACGTGCTGACCTGGCTCCAGGCGCTCCGTGCGGGCGAGGCGGTGCCCAATATGACCGGGGACGGGGCGTCGGGTGTCATCGATCCGCGCGACATCGCCGAAGTGGCGGTGCGGGCCCTGCTCGACGCCGGGCACGCGGGGCGGACGTACACGCTGACCGGTCCCGAGACGATCAGCGTTCCCGGCCAGGCCGCCGTGCTCGCGGAGGTACTGGGCCGCCCGGTGCCGACCCGGGACCTGTCCCCGGACGAGACCCGGGACTTCCTCCGCACGGCGTGGGGCATGGACGCGCGCCAGGCCGATGGCGCCCTGAACGGCCTGGCGTTCGTCCGCGCCGGAGGTAACGCGGTGGTCACCGAGGACGTGTCCGAGGCGCTGGGCCGGCCCGCCCGGTCCTTCCGGACCTGGGCCGAGGACAACAGGGGGCTCTTCGAGGTGGGCTGAGGCGCTGCCGCACCGGCACCGCTGTTCCTGCGCGCGGCCACGGCCCGTTTCACCGGTTCCGCGGCCGCAGCATCGCCCCGGCAAGCACCAGGGCCGCCACCGCGATCCCGGCCGCCACCCGGAACGCCAGCCGGTAGCCCTCCGCCGTGGCCGGGACCAGCTCCGCGCCCCGGGCCAGCAGGGTGTCCGTGCGGCTCGCCGCCAGCGTGGACAGCGCCGCGAGGCCCAGCGAACCGCCCACCACCTGCGTGGTGCTGAAGAGCCCCGAGGCCAGGCCGGCGTCCTCCTCGGGGGCGCCGGACATGGCCAGACCGGTCAACGGGGGCATCGCGGCGGCGAACCCGGCCGCGAGGAGCAGCATGGGCGCCAGCACGTCGGTCGCGTAGGAACCGTCGGCGCGGGCCCGGCTCAGCAGCGCCATGCCGCCGGCGATCAGCACCAGCCCGGTCAGCAGCACCGGATACGCCCCGAAGCGGCCGACCGTCCGTGCGGACAGGGTCATCATCAGGACCCCGATCACCACGGGCGCCGGCAGGAAGGCGAGACCGGTGGTCAACTCGCCGAAGCCCAGCACACGTTGGATGTAGAGCGCGCCGATGAACTGGAAGCCGTACATCGTCGCGACCATCAGGATCTGCACGGCGTTCGCGCCGGTCAGCAGCCGGGAACGGAACAGTCTCGGGCGCAGCAGCGGGCGTTCGGTACGCGTCTGGCGGACGGCGAACGCCACGAAGAGGGCAAGGGCGAGCGCCGCCTGCAGCAGGGTCGCGGTCCTGCCGCGGTCACCGGAGCCGACGATGACGTACACCGTGAGCATCAGCGCACCGGTGACCAGCGCCGCCCCCGGGTAGTCAGCCCCGTCGCGGAGCCCGGCGCCGGGCTCGGGGGACAGCACCCGGACCGCCGCCAGCCAGGCGACGACGCCGATCGGCAGATTGATCAGGAAGATCCAGTGCCAGCCCAGCGCCTGGGTGAGCGCCCCGCCGAGGAACGTGCCCAGCGTGGCCCCGCCCGCCCCGACCGCACTGAACACCGCGATGGCACGGGCCTGTTCGCGCGGCTCCGGGAAGAGCGCCACCAGCATGCCGAGCACCACCGCCGACGCCATCGCCCCGCCCACACCCTGGAGGGCCCGCGCCGCGACGAGCAGTGCCCGGCTCGTAGCCAGCCCGCACAGCACGGAGGCCACGGTGAACACGGCGATCCCGGCCGTGAACATCCGCTTCCGCCCCAGCAGGTCACCCAGTCGGCCGGCCAGCAGCAGAAGCCCGCCGAACGGGATCAGATAGGCGTTCACCACCCAGGCCAGCCCCGCCCCCGAGAAGCCCAGGTCCGTTTGCATCGCGGGCATCGCCACGGTCACGATGGTGCCGTCCAGGATTGTCATCAGGGCTCCCGCGCACAGCACGACCAGAGAGGCCCAGCGGGAGTACCTACGATGTGGCGTTCGTGTCGGTGACGAGGTGAGGGCCGTCATGGCGGCGTGGCCTCCGATTTTCCGTAGTCTCCAGGGGAACTGCCGGTTTCCGGCGGATCCTTGGTGCACGACTTGTAACGGAGTACAGCGTGGGTGACCATGGAGGCCGGTGTAAGGAGGCAGGTCGATGTCCCTGAGGAACACCGGTGTTACGTCGCAGGTCGTGAACGCGCACGCGTGCCCGGTCCGCGAGGTTCTTGACAGGGTGGCCGGCAAATGGAGCGTCCAGATCCTGGTCGCGGCCTCACACGGCCCCATCCGCTTCACCGAGCTGGAGCGCGGTATCGAGGGCATCAGCCGCCGGATGCTCACCCTCACGCTGCGCAACCTGGAGCGCGACGGACTGGTGACCCGCACCGTCCATCCGACGGTGCCCCCGAAGGTGGAGTACGAACTCACTCCGGTGGCCTATGAACTGCACGAGACCTTGCAGCGGCTGACGGACTGGGCCGAGCGCAACCGCGGGTACATCGCACAGGCGCGGGCGGTCTACGACGCCGAGCACAATCCCGAACTGCTCGACGCGTAGACGGAGTTCGCGGGGTTCTAGAGCCCGAAAAGCTCCGGGTCCGAAGTGAGTTCCTTGAAGATCTCACGCGGATCGGCCACCAGCTTGCGGGCCTTGAGGTCCAGCAGCCCGCCGACCGCGTCGACCTCGGCGGCCGGTGTGCCGTCCGCCTTGGTCATCGTCTGGCGTATCCGGAACGTCTTGCCGCCGCTCCACTCGAACGCACAGGTCACATCGACCTCGTCACCGGCGAGCAGCTCCCGTTTGTACCGGATGGTCGTCTCCAGCGCCACCGGGCCCACACCCCGGCCTATCAGCCGGGCCTGGCTGACCCCGGCCGCCTGCAGCAGCGACCAGCGGGCGTGCTCCGCGTAGTTGATGTACACCGCCTGGTTCAGATGGCCCTGTACATCAGTCTCGTAACCACGGACCGTGACGCGGACGGAATACGGTTCGCTCACGACTTCCCCTTCTCGTGTACGGCACACTGATCTTTCGTCTGCATCCTGGCACGCCCGTCACACCCGGCGCGGCGATGCCAGCAGATAGCGCGTTCTGGTCCGGGGCTCCGTGTACTCGCCGGTCTGCCAGCCGGCCCGCTCCAGGGTGGCCGCGCACGCCCGCAACCGCTCGCCGTCCGCTTCGTACACCGCGACGGCCTCCGGCTGCGGGGTCGCCCGGACCCGGTAGCCGGCGCGGTCCGGCCCCTCGGGCGGATGCCCGGACGCCTCCAGGGCGAGCGCGGCGGCCCGCACCAGATGCGCACGCTCCCAGCCGCACGGCCGGTCCACGGCAGCGTCGGGATTGGTCATCCGGCGCAGCTCCAGCAGCCCCTGCCAGGCGCTGTGCACCTCACGTGCGCGGGCGGGCCCGTCGTCGGCCGTCTCCTCACCGCCGACGCGCGCGGCGAACACCCCGTCCGGCTCCGGCCGGACCGCTGCCTCGGGCTGCGGAGCCGCGTCCCGAGTCCGGTGCCCCGCGGGCGTCAGGAAGTGGTCGTGCGGCGGGCGCGGGTGCCGGAAGGCGAGGCCGTGCCTCACCAGCGCCGCCAGCTGTGCCTCCGTACCCCGCAGCCGCCCGGTGACCGGATCGGCGGCGTCGATGACCCGCCGTTGCGCGGCGGTGGGCGGTCGGGTCACGGCGTGCTCCTTCCCGGTGCCGAGCGCTACTGATCCCTTCTCCGAAGGCTACGACCGGGGACTGACAGCGGGGGTCCGGCTAGGTGCCCGGCCGGATGTTCCACCCCGCGATCACCGGCCGTGCGTGTTCCGTGCCCAGTCGGCTCAGCGTCCCGGTCGCCAGCTGGAAGAGGGCCCCCTGGGACGGGGGCAGGCCGAGGCGGCGGGCGGTCAGGACGCGCAGGAAGTGGCCGTGGGCCACCAGCACCACGACCCCCTCCGTGTTCGCGAGGGCCGCGTCGACCTTGGCCAGCATCCGGTCGGCGCGCTCCCCGACCTGCTCCGGGGTCTCCCCGGGATGCTCGGGCGGACCGGGCGCCACCCCGTCCGTGAACAGGAACCAGCCCGGCCGGGTGCGCTGGATCTCCATGGTGGTCACGCCCTCGTAGCCGCCGTAGTCCCACTCCCGCAGATCGGAGTCCACGCGTGCGTCGGGCACCCCGATCAGCTCGGCGGTCTCCCGGGCCCGCTGGAGCGGGCTGACGAAGGCGGCGCCGATGCGGTGCGAGCGGATCAACGGCATCAGCCGCCGCGCCTCCGCCCGTCCGTGCTCGGTGAGCGGCACGTCGGTCCAGCCGGTATGCCGACCGGACCGCGACCACTCGGTCTCACCGTGCCGGACGAGAAAGAGATCACCCATGACTCAGAGGCTAAGAGCCCAGTGCTCCAGTTCGGCGAACTCCCGCGCCCGTAGGCCGTGCCGCGGATCGACCGGAAGGAGCAGTGCCGGGCCGTCGTGATGCTCGGCGACATGACGGACATCGCGTCCGGTGACCATGTCGTCCACCCACACGAACGGCCGTCCCGCCGCCCACTCCACGACGGTCCGGGTCTTCCAGTACAGCCCGTCCGGGTCTTCGGCGAACAGCTCCGGCCACTCGATGACGGGCAGTTCGGGCAGCCCGATGACCGGCCCGATCATCTCGTTGGCCTGATGCATCCAGGTGGTGGCCCAGGCCGGTTCGTACGGCAGCGCGAGCAGCCGGGCCCCGTGCCCCGGGTGCAGCCGCACCCGCAGCCCCCGGCGCAGCTTCCGGGAGCCGGGTTTCTGACGGGCGGACCAGTTGGCGGGGTGCAGCCTGCGGGTCACATACCCGCGGTGCCACAGGAACCTGGCCCGGAACGGGTTGAGGGGGCCGTCGACGTCGAGGAGGAGCAGCGGACGCTGGGTCATGGGGACGGGTTACCCGGGGGAGCGGGGCCGTCGCACCTGCACGGCACATTCGGCCCGGTCCCGGTCCTGGTCGGGTGATCCCAGGGCGCCCGCCCGATCTCCGCCCGGCCCGCGGGCCCCGGTCGCGCCCGCACACCCGGGCGGGCGTGCCGGGGAAGCCGGCCACTACTGCCGATAGCCGCTCAGGAACCGTCCGATCCGGCCGATCGCCGTCTCCAGGTCCTCCGCGTGGGGGAGGGTGAGGATGCGGAAGTGGTCGGTGGTGGGCCAGTTGAAGCCGGTGCCCTGGACGACCTGGATCTTCTCCTGCAGCAGCAGGTCCAGGACGAACTTCTCGTCGTCGTGGATCGGGTGGACCTTGGGGTCGATACGCGGGAACGCGTAGAGGGCGCCCTTCGGCTTGACGCAGGAGACACCCGGGATCTCGTTGAGCCTCTCCCAGGCCACCGTGCGCTGGTCGTACAACCGACCACCGGGGGCGGTGAGTTCGCGGATGGACTGGCGGCCGCCGAGCGCGGCCTGGATGGCGTACTGGGCGGGCGCGTTGGCGCACAGCCGCATGGAGGCCAGCATGGTGAGGCCCTCCAGGTAGTCCTTCGCGTGCTGCTTCGGGCCGGTGACGACCAGCCAGCCCGAGCGGAAGCCGGCCACCCGGTAGGTCTTGGACAGGCCGCAGAAGGTGAGGACGACCAGGTCGGGGGCGAGGGCCGCGGTCGAGTGGTGGACGGCGTCGTCGTACAGGATCTGGTCGTAGATCTCGTCCGCGAAGACCATCAGGCCGTGCCGGCGGGCCAGGTCGAGGATGCCCTCCAGGATCTCCTTCGGGTAGACGGCACCGGTCGGGTTGTTGGGGTTGATGATGACCACGGCCTTGGTGCGGTCCGTGATCTTCGACTCCATGTCGGCCAGGTCCGGGTACCACTCGGACTGCTCGTCGCAGAGGTAGTGCACCGCCTTGCCGCCGGCGAGGGTCGTCACGGCGGTCCAGAGGGGGAAGTCCGGGGCCGGGATCAGGATCTCGTCGCCGTCCTCCACCAGCGCCTGTACGGCCATGGAGACCAGTTCCGAGACGCCGTTGCCGAGGAAGACGTCGTCGACGCCCACCTCCAGGCCCAGCGTCTGGTAGCGCCCCGCCACGGCCCGGCGGGCGGAGAGGATGCCGCGCGAGTCCGTGTAGCCGTGCGCCTGCGGGAGCATCCGGATCATGTCCTGGAGGATCTCCTCCGGCGCCTCGAAGCCGAACAGCGCGGGGTTGCCGGTGTTCAGGCGCAGCACGCTGTGGCCCGCCTCCTCCAGCGCGTTGGCGTGCTCGATCACCGGTCCGCGGATCTCGTAACAGACCTCGCTGAGCTTGTTGGACTGCCGGAACTCCATGCGCCCCTCCGGAAACTCGTGTTGCTTGGTTTTACCAAGTAGGAGCTTGGAAAGTCCAACATCTTGTCTAGACTGCGTCGCATGTCACCTCGCCGAAGCTACGACCAGTACTGTTCCGCAGCCCGCGCGCTCGACGTCGTCGGCGACCGCTGGACCCTGCTGATCGTCCGCGAACTGCTCGCCGGTCCCCGCCGCTACACGGACCTGCACGCGGATCTGCCCGGGGTCAGCACGGACGTCCTCGCCTCCCGGCTGAAGGACATGGAGCGGGACGGGCTCACGACCAGGCGGCGGCTGCCTCCGCCGGGCGCGGCGTACGTCTACGAACTCACCGGGCGAGGGCGCGAGTTGCTGCCGGTGCTGCAGGCGCTGGGCAAGTGGGGGGAGCCGGAACTGGGCGACCGCCGGCCCACGGACGCGGTACGCGCCCACTGGTTCGCGCTGCCGCTGCTGCGGTCCCTGGAGGGCGAGGGACTGGTCGAAGTCCGGCTGGAGGAGGGGGACTTCCACGTCCACGTGGGCGGGGAGGACGGCCCGGTGTACGGCGACGGTCCGGCCCCCGCCGAGCCCGACGCGCGGCTGCTGCTCGACACGGAGACCTGTACGGCCCTGGCCCGGGGCGAGCTGACGCTGCCGGACGCGGTGCGGGCGGGGCGGGTGACGGTGACGGGGGACGGGTCCCTGGCCAAGGAGCTGCGGGAGGCCTGAGACGGCGACTGGGCCCCCGCCGTGAACGAGGGCCCAGTCGACTGGGTCGGGTGTCGGGTCAGGCGCCCGGCGGCACCCGTGACGGCCGCCCCGTCCCCCGGGTCAGCGCATACCCGCCGATGCCCGCCAGCGCGGCCAGCACGCCACCGATCCCGGTCCACACCCAGCGGTCGGTCCACCAGCCGGAGGACCAGCCGTCGTCGGGTTCGATGCTGGACAGCACAGCCGACTTGGCCGACTTCGAGGACGAGGAACTGTCGTCGTCCGACGCGGACTTGACCGCGATCCCCGGCACCAAAGGCTTCGCCAGCGAACCGTCCACCGCCGCCGAGCCGCCGATGTCCTTGGAGTCCACCCGGACCTCGGCACTCACCGGCTGACCGAGGTCCGCCGAGCCCAGGTTCACCACGGTCAGCCGGATGTAGTACGTGCCCGGCAACGGGTCGTCGGCCCACGGCTCCGACCACGCCCGCACCGTACGCATCACACAGGCCAGCTCCACCGACGTGGCGCCCTGCGCGGCCGTGCGGGTCTGTGCGCCGTACTGGCAGGCCTGCCGGCGCCGCAGACCGTCGTACACGTCGATCTGCCAGGTCTGCGCCGCATGCGAGTCGGGCAGCTTCACCGTCGCCCTGACGTCGGGACGCCGGCCGGCGTCTGCGGGGAACGACCAGTACAGGTAGTCGCCCGTCGATCCGCTGGCCGTCGCCTTCTCGCCCTGGTCGATCTCGGTCGCCGTACGGAAGGACGTGCCCGCCTGGGTGGGCGCGCCGCTGTCCTCGGAGGCGCTGGGGGAGGGCGAGGCGTCGTCGGCGGCCGCCGGCCCCGCGGCCAGCCCCACCGCCAGCAGCGCGGCACTCAACACATGTGTGATTCTCATCAGTTGGTCCTCCAGACCGCGACCCGCCAGCGCGACAGCCAGCCCCACAACACACCCGCGAGGAAGCCGGTCAGCACCAGCGCCCCGAGCAGCCACCAGCCGCGGCCGAGACCGAAGGACGCGACGTCGCTCGCCTTCGACGGCCCGTCCACCACGTCGACCGTCAGCTCGATGGGCAGACCGGGACTGGTCTTCACCCCGGACGCGGCCGAGAAGGAGTTGGTCACCTGGACGCAGACGGTCTCGGCGGCGGCGTTCTCGTCGTCGCTCTCGGCCTTCGGGTACCGCAGCCCGGTCGAGATGACGTCCGTACGGCCCGTGCCGGACGCCTCACCGCGCACGATCTCGCGTCCGGTCGCCGTCACCGCGCGCAGCAGCACGCCGTAGTCGGGGTTGACGGCCCGGTCGGCGGCGACGCTCACCGAAGCGCGCAGCTCCTGGCCGGGGTTGACGTCCACCTTGTACCAGCGCTGCTGCCCGAACTCCTCACGGTCGGTGTACAGACCGGACTTGAGCGCGGGCGCCGAGGAGCACTGGTCCGTGCCCTCGGTCGCCACCGGCGTCACCACGGGGTCCGCCGCGCGGTGCACCAACTGACCCACGCGGTCGGTCAGTTCCTCCTTGTGCTGCACGGAGGTGTAGGTACCGCCGGTCGCGTCCGCGATGCAGCTCAGCTGGTCGCGGGTCTTGGCGTCCGGCACCAGGCCGAGGGTGTCGATGGTGAGCCCGACGCCCTTGGCGGCGATCTCGCGGGCCACCTCGCACGGGTCGAGCGGCGGGCAGGTGTCCTCGCCGTCGCTGATCAGGACGATACGGCGGGTCCCGTCACCGCCCTGGAGATCGTCGGCCGCCTTCAGCAGCGCGGGGCCGATCGGGGTCCACCCGGTCGGCTGGAGCGTGGCGACGGCGGTCTTCGCCTCGGTGCGGTCCAGGGTGCTGACCGGGTAGAGCTGCGCGGTGTCCTTGCAGCCCACCTTGCGGTCGTTGCCGTGGTAGTTGGCGCCGAGTGTGCGGATGCCGAGCTGGACACCTTCGGGTGTCGCGTCCAGCACCTCGTCGAACGCCTGCTTGGCCGCGGCCATTCGCGTCCCGCCGTCTATGTCAGCCGTCCGCATGGAACCGCTGACGTCCAGCACGAGCTCCACCTTGGGAGCGGCCTGGTCGTCGGTCTCGTCGGCGACCGCCTGGCCGGGGAACGCGATCCCGGACGCCAGGGCGGCGAGCAGAGCGCAGACTCCTGCCGCCAGCCGTTGTGTTCTGATCATCGGCGGATCTTATTGATCAGAGGTGCCGGGCTCCAAAACGAGGTCCGGGTACCGAAACGGGAGTGACCGGCAGGCCAACGGACGGCGGCGGGAGACCGTCGGTCACCGGGGCTCGGCGAGCGGGTTCGGCAGCGCCGCCCACTGGTCGCCGGGGATCTCCGGCGAGAGCCGCATCAGCGTCAACGCCTTCGCGGGCACCGGGCCTTCGAGAAGGGTCGTCAGATCGGGGGTCGTGGGCAGGTCCCGTACGGCCGTCTCCAGGGCCGTCGCCAGAGCCTGCCCCGAACCCGCCGTGCCCGCGAGCGCGCCCGCGACCAGGGAGCCGAACAGCTTGCGGCGCAGCGTCGTTTCGTCGTCCGTGACCAGGCGGCCCGTCAGATCGGGCGGGGCGATGCCGTGCCGGGCCAGCCGGGCGGGGCTGAGGCGGATGTCGGCCAGGTCGCGGTAGACCAGGCGAAGCGGTGCGCCGGTCTCGGAGAGCACCACCAGCAGGTTCTGGCCATGCGCCTCCAGGGCCACGCCCAGGTCCAGCAGCCGCAGCCCCACCGTCAGGGCGAGCCGGGTGAAGTCGGCCAGCCACGACGGTGATTCGGGGAGGGCGGTGGTGGCCAGGGCGGCGACCGGCAGGACCCGCTCACCCGGTGCCGCACAGGCCTCGGGTGACTCGCGCAGCACCGCGGCGAGGTCGGGGGAGTCGGCGGTCGCCGCGCCGAGGGTGCGGGTGACGTGCAGCAGCCCGTCCGTCCGGGATGCCAGGTCCGTCGCGAAGGACGACAACGTCATCGCCGCGTCGATCGAGTACGTCGAGATGTCCCGCACGGACGAGGTCAGCCGGGCGCTGAGCGCGGTCTTCAGATGCGGTCCGCCGGGGAGCGCCAGCGTGCGCAGGGACATCAGCGGGTGCGCGTCCCGCCAGGGCCCGCCCGTGCCGCCCTTGAGGACATGGGCGGTCTGCCAGGGGTGCACGGGAATCAACAGCCGTTCCCCGTCCCGGAGCTCGTCCGGCCAGTCGCCGGTCAGCAGGCACTCCCCGGCCGCGACCGGGACCGTCTCCAGCCGCACCACCGGGCGGTGCTCCGGCCCGTACGCGAGCTGCTCCGCCGCCGAGAAGCCGGGCCGGGAACGGCAGTTGGGGTGGAAGGGATGCCCGTCGACCACCCGCTGCTCCCACTCCCAGTCCCGGTCCGGCCACTCCTTCGCGGGAAACTCCCGGTCCGCCCGCGACAGCGCCAACGACGCGGCGCTGTGCCCGAGTTCGGTGGCGAACCCCGCCGAGTGCGGCCACCCCAGATCCGTCATCAGCAGCGCCGGATCGTCGTACGGCACCCCGTCCAGCCGTACGGCGGTCACATACGCGTCCGTGGCGTACGGATCCGCGTGCGGACCGTGCAGCGCCCGCCCGTCGGCCAGCCGCAGCGCCAGGCTGTGCGCCCCGCGGACCCGGCGCGCCACCCACGGCAGCGGCTCGTGCGCCAGCGCCCGCCACAGGCGGGTCAGCACCGCCGCCCGTGCCCCGGGCAGCTCGGCCCGGTACCGGTCGACGAGCTCCGGCCGTGCTTCGGCCAGCTCGGCGGCGAGCCGGTTCTCGATGGGGGAAGGACGGTGCACGGGAGGGCTCCTCGGGGACGGGTACGACGTTCATGATGCCCGTCGACGAGAGACATACTGATCGTGATCGGACTGTGTGGACGTCAGAGAACGAATGGAACGAGTGGACCTCATGCCCCCCAGCGACGCCGTCGCGGAGTGCGCCGACGCGTATGCTGCCGCGCCCCTGCTCAACTGCCTGATCCGGGAGGTGGCCCAGCCGCTGCCGGACGCCGCGGACGGGGAACTGCGGGTCTACCGGCTGCCCGGCGGACGGCTGCTGCGGGTGCGCGGCGAACGCCGGCCCGCCGCGCCCGAGGTGTACGCGGCCGGCCGCTGGCATCGGATCGGCCACGCCGAGCTGGTCAAACTCGTCGCCGAGGAACTGCGCGGCCACACCGGGCTGTCCAACGGCGACCTGCCGGCCGAGATGATCGACAGCCGGGACACGGTCGCCGCGCTGCTCACGGCACGCGCCCGGGCGACGGCGCCCGACGACCCGTATCTGCGCTCGGAGCAGTCCCTCATCACCGGCCATCCCCACCACCCCGCCCCCAAGGCGCGCGGCGGCGGCCCGGTCGCCGCCTGGCTGCCGTACGCCCCCGAGGCACACGCCCGGTTCCCGCTGGTGCTGCTCGGGGTGCGCGAGGACGAGGTGGCCGAGGAGGGCGACATGTCGGCGCTGGACGCGCTGGCCGCCGTACCGCAGGGATACCGGCTGCTGCCGGCCCACCCCTGGCAGCTCGACCTGGTCGCCCGCGACCTCGCCCCGGCCTTCGCGGACGGGCGGCTGGTGCGGCTGGGCGAGAGCGCGTTCACGACCTGGCCGACGGCGGCGATCCGCACCGTCTACGAGCCGGTGCGGGACCTGTTCCTGAAGTTCAGCCTGGATGTCCGCATCACCAACGACATCCGTCGACTGTGGGCCCATGACCTGCGGAAACTGCGCCGCACGGACGCGGCCGCGACCGCCGCCTTCGCGGCGATGGACGGGCCGGCCGGCTGGCTCGGCGACCGCGGCTACCGCACCGCCCGCTTCGCCTTCGAGGAACTCGCGGTCATCGCGCGGGACGGACTGCGCGGGCCGCTGCTGCCGGGGGCGACCCCGCTGCTCGCCGCCGGCCTGGTGGAGGGCTACGACGGCGACCCGCTGGCCGCGACCGCGGACCCGGAGGCCTGGTGGGAGGCGTATCTGCGCGCGGTCGTACCCCCCGCGCTCACGGCCTTCGCGGACCACGGTGTCGTCCTCGAAGCGCATCTGCAGAACACCCTGGTCGCCGTCGGCCCGGACGGCATGCCGGTGCAGGCGCTGTACCGGGACGCCGAAGGGGTGAAGCTGCTGGCCGACGTGGAGCGGGCCGCGGGATGGGAGCGGCTGGTGTACTGCCTGGTCGTCAACCACCTCACGGAGGTCGCCGCCGCCCTCGCCGAACGGCACGCCGGGTTCGACCCGTGGCCCGCGGCACGTCGGGAGCTGGGACGGCATCCGCTGCCGGAGGTGGCCGAGTTGCTGGCGTCGCCGACCCTGCCGGGCAAGACGAACCTGCTGCTGCGCTGGACCGGCGCGGACGGCGCCGACGCGCGCTATCTGCCGTTGCCGAATCCGCTGGCCGCGGAGTAAAGAGCGATCTTCTTTTCGGCGTGCGTTCCGCGCGTTCGAATATTCCGGTGCCCTGGGTTTTCCGCGCATGGCATACATCACGCAGGACGCGTTTCGACTGCCGATTGTGAAGGAGTAGTGTCGCTGACGCCAACGAAAACAAGCCGTTATGGCCTTTTTAATCATGGATCGCAAGATCAGTAACAAGGAGAAAAGGACATGGCGCTCAAGATTGCACGCCGGGCCGGTGTTGCGCTCGCCTCCGCGGCGGTCGCGGTAGGCGCACTCGTCGCCGCCGGGGGCTCGGCGTCGGCAGCGACCTTGTCGACCGGTTCCAACGTCAGCGCCGCCTCCCACTCCGTGGGCTGGGGGAACGACCGTGACGGGTACCGCTACAACGGCCATGACGGCTACCGCTACGACAGCCGCGACGGCTACCGCTACGACAGCCGCGACGGCTACCGCTACGACAGCCGCGACGGCCACCGTTACGACAACCGGGACCGGTACGAGGACCGTTATGGACACCGCTACGACAGCGACCGTGACCGGTACGAGGGTCGTTACGTCAGCGGTGACAACGACCGCTCGGTGCGGTTCTGACACCGGTCGACGCATGAAGTGCGCTGCCTTCGGTGAACTTGGAGCGTCCACCGACGACAGCGCCCAGAACCCCCGCGACGGACTGAGCAATCCGTAGCGGGAGTCGCCGAACCTTGAGCGGCCTCGGCGACTGACAGGGTACAGGGAGACAATCCGTACCCATAAGAAATGCGGCAGGCCCGGTCGGCGCAGGGACACGGCGACCGGGCCGGCCATAAAGCGACCTGAATTCATTTCGCGGTATTCGGACGGGGCGAGAGCCGAGGTGCGCACGTCGACACGCACCCCTCGCCGGCCGTCACACTCGGTTACTATGCTCACTCAAGCGGAAGAGTGGAAGCTGTGGTCAGGATGCTGAGAGAGGTCACCGCCACCCGTTATATAGAGCCCCTCCGTTCCGGCGGCTCGGTGCCCGGGATCGTCGAGGCCGACGACCTCGGGACGTACGTCGTCAAGTTCACCGGCTCCGCACAGGGCCACAAGGCGCTGGTCGCCGAGGTGATCGTGGGGGAGCTGGCGCGGGCGCTCGGGCTGCGGTTCCCCGAACTGGTCCTGGTGCACTTCGACCCGGCGATCGCCGAGGAGGAGCCGCACCAGGAGGTGCGCGACCTGCACGCGGCCAGCGGCGGAGTGAACCTCGGGATGGACTTCCTGCCCGGCGCGACCGACTTCACCCCGGAGATCGCCAAGGTCTTCCCGGTGGACCCGGTGGAGGCCGGCCGGATCGTCTGGCTGGACGCCCTCACCGTCAACGTCGACCGTACGGTCCACAGCTCCAACCTCATGGTCTGGCCGACCTTCGGCACCGCGCCCCCGCATCTGTGGCTCATCGACCACGGCGCCGCCCTCGTCTTCCACCACCGCTGGGACGTCTCGGTCCCCGAGAAGGCGTACGACTTCCGCCACCACGCCCTCGGCCAGTACGGCCCCGACACCCGCGCCGCCGACGCCGAACTCGCCCCCAGGGTGACCGAGGAGCTGCTGCGTGAGATCCTCGCCGAGGTCCCGGACGCCTGGCTCACCGACTTCGGCGCACCCGACGAGATGCGCGAGGCCTACATCGGCTATCTGCTGGCCCGGGTCCGGGCCTCTGCGCAGTGGCTCCCCACCGACTTCCCGGGCCGCGACCAGCTCGCGGCCGAGGAGGCCGCCCGTGCGGCCAGGACCCGGCAAGGGCGCCCGGACTGGCTGAAGCGGGTCCCCGACCTGCACGGCAAGCCCGCGGCTCAACAGGATTGGTCGGTGCACCTCGGATGAGCGACAGCGGGCGCGTGGAGATCGAGTACTGCACCCAGTGCCGTTGGCTGCCGCGGGCGGCCTGGCTGGCGCAGGAACTGCTGACCACCTTCGAGACCGAGCTGACGGAGCTGGCGCTGAAGCCGGGAAAGGGCGGCGTCTTCGTCGTCCGGGTCGGTGACGAGGTGGTGTGGGACCGGCGTGAACAGGGCTTCCCCGAGCCGACGGCCGTGAAGCAGGCCGTACGCTACCGAGTGGCCCCGGGAAGGTCCCTGGGCCACTCGGACAAGCCTGCTCCCTGAGGGCTCAGCCCCGCAGCTGCTGGTACGCGGGCAGCGTCAGGAAGTCCGCGTAGTCCTCGTCGAGCGAGACCTGGAGCAGCAGGTCGTGGGCCTGCTGCCAGTGGCCGGCCGCGAAGGCCTCCTCGCCGATCTCCGCGCGGACGGCGGCGAGTTCCTCGGCGGCGACCTTGCGGGCCAGCTCAGGGGTGGCCTTCTCGCCGTTCTCGAACTCGACGCCCGCGTTGATCCACTGCCAGATCTGCGAGCGGGAGATCTCGGCGGTGGCCGCGTCCTCCATGAGGTTGAAGATGGCCACCGCGCCCATGCCCCGCAGCCAGGCCTCGATGTAACGGATGCCCACCTGGACGGCGTTGACCAGACCGGGGTAGGTCGGCTTCGCCTTCAGCGAGTCGATCGCGGTCAGGTCGGCGGCCTCGACATGGACGTCCTGGCGCAGCCGGTCCTTCTGGTTCGGCTTCTCGCCGAGGACCCGGTCGAAGGACTCCATGGCGATCGGGACCAGATCGGGGTGGGCGACCCAGGAACCGTCGAAACCGTCGTTCGCCTCGCGGTCCTTGTCGGCGCGGACCTTCTCGAAGGCCACCTTGTTGACCTCGGCGTCCCGGCGGGACGGGATGAAGGCCGCCATACCGCCGATCGCGTGCGCACCACGCTTGTGGCAGGTGCGGACGAGGAGTTCGGTGTACGCCCGCATGAACGGGGCCGTCATCGTCACCGCGTTGCGGTCGGGCAGGACGAACCTGGGCCCGCCGTCACGGAAGTTCTTCACGATGGAGAACAGGTAGTCCCAGCGTCCGGCGTTCAACCCCGAGGCGTGGTCCCGGAGTTCGTAGAGGATCTCCTCCATCTCGTACGCGGCCGTGATCGTCTCGATCAGCACGGTGGCGCGGACGGTGCCCTGGGGGATGCCGACGTAGTCCTGTGCGAAGACGAACACGTCGTTCCAGAGCCGGGCTTCGAGGTGCGACTCGGTCTTCGGGAGGTAGAAGTACGGCCCCTTGCCGAGGTCGAGCAGCCGCTGCGCGTTGTGGAAGAAGTAGAGCCCGAAGTCCACGAACGCGCCGGGGACCTGTTCGCCGTCGACCTCGATGTGCCGCTCGTTCAGATGCCAGCCGCGCGGCCGCATGACGACCGTCGCCAGCTCCTCGTCGGCCTTCAGGGCGTACGACTTCCCGCTCGCCGGGTCGGTGAAGTCGATGTTCCGGGTGTAGGCGTCGATCAGGTTCAGCTGGCCCAGGACGACGTTCTCCCAGGTCGGCGCGGAGGCGTCCTCGAAGTCCGCGAGCCAGATCCGGGCGCCCGAGTTGAGGGCGTTGATCGTCATCTTCCGGTCGGTGGGGCCGGTGATCTCGACGCGCCGGTCGTTCAGGGCCGCGGGGGAGGGGGCCACCTTCCAGGAGTCGTCCGCGCGGATCGCGGCGGTCTCCGGAAGGAAGTCCAGGGACGAGGTGCGGGCGATCTCGGCGCGGCGCTCGGCGCGGCGGGCGAGGAGTTCGGCACGGCGCGGCGAGAACCGCCGGTGCAGCTCGGCCACGAAGGCGAGCGCCGCGTCGGTGAGGACCTCCTCCTGCCGGGGCAGGGGCGCGGCGTCGACGATGGCCGGCGGAGACGGCGCTGGTGCGGACATGAGCTGTCACTTCCTTCAGCGGTGGCACCCGGTGCTTCTGATCAATGGATACTAGTTTCCTCATCGTGGAAGTTCAATGATTTGTTGATGTCAAGATTCTCGACGTGTCACTCAAGATGGACCAGGTCGGCCTCCGTGTCGATGTCGTACGGCTCGGCCACGTCCCCGCACTCGACGAGCGTGATCGCCTCCTCGTGGGCCTTGAGGTAGCCACGGGCGCCCTGGTCCCCGACCGCGCCGGCGGCGATCCCCGCCCAGTGCCGGGCGCCGAACAGCACTGGATGCCCGCGCACCCCGTCGTAGGCGGCCGACACCAGTGATCCCTCGTCCCGGTACGCGCCGAGCACCCGTGCCACGGCCGCACCCCCGATCCCCGGCTGGTCCACCAGCGAGACGAGCACCGCCGGCACCCCCGCCCCGGCCAGCGACTCCAGCCCCGCCCGCAGCGAGGACCCCATGCCCTCGGCCCAGTCCGGATTCTCGACGATCACGCAGTCGCCGAGCTCGGCCCGCTCCCGCACCTCGCCCGCCCGGGCCCCCAGAACCACGTGGACCGGCCCGCAACCGCCCGCGCGCAGCGCCCCGACCGTGTACTCCACCAGTGGCCGCCCCCGGTGCGTCAGCAGCGCCTTGGGCCGCCCGCCGAGCCGTCGGCCGCCCCCCGCGGCGAGCAGCAGCCCGGCGATCCGGTCATGTGTGTCCGTCATGGGTCCTGCATACCCGACACCGGGGCGGGAGGCTGGTTCCGCAGGGCTGAATTTCGGTCCGCGCTGTAGCGCTTTCCGCACGGGAGGGCGTTTACTGACCCGCGTCCCCGGGCGCCCGACCAACGCCGAGGGACACCTGGCGAGGGGGGGAGAGCTGTGTTGCGGAGCTTGGGGCAGAGGCCAGTGACCGGCAGAGACGACGATCCGAGGGTTACGGAACTACGCACGGCGGTCTCCAGACTGCGCCGTGAACTGGCCGCACACCCGGTCGAGTTCCCGGACCGCGCCATAGCGGAGGACGAACTGGCAGCCCTGGCGGCGATGGCGACGGGCGGCATGCCGGAGATCCCGCGCCTGCGCCGGTCCCTGTTACTGATCGCGGGAGCGATCGGCTCGGTGAGCGCACTGTCGCGAGGCCTGTCGGACGTACGCGAGGCGGTGGACCTGTTCGGGGAGACGCCGCGAGCCTGAGCGCCCCCGAAGGGGCGCGGGGCGTCATTGATATGCGGTTCCGCCGCGTGGGCGCGACCAGCCATGGCGCACCCGCACCCGCGAACGGTGAGGCAGTCCCTGCCCCTCAGGCTCCAGAACTCGCCAACGCCTGGGACAACTCGACGGCCACCTGCTGCAGCACCGGCACGATCTTCTCCGTCGCCGCCTCCGTGACCCGCCCCGCGGGCCCGGAGATGGAAATGGCCGCCGCCGTGGGCGAATCGGGCACGGACACGGCAAGGCACCGCACCCCGACCTCCTGCTCGTTGTCGTCCACGGCGTACCCCAGCTGCCGCACCTCCTCCAGGGCGTTCAGGAACCCCTCCGGAGTGGTGATCGTCTTCTCCGTCGCCGCGGGCATCCCGGTCCGCCCCAGCAGCGCCCGGACCTCGGCGTCCGGCACATGCGCCAGCAACGCCTTCCCCACGCCCGTGGAGTGCGGCAGCACCCGGCGGCCCACCTCCGTGAACATCCTCATGGAGTGCTTCGACGGCACCTGCGCCACGTACACGATCTCGTCCCCGTCGAGCAGCGCCATGTTCGCCGTCTCCCCGGTCTCCTCGACCAGCCGTGCGAGGTACGGCCGCGCCCATGTGCCCAGCAGCCGGGACGCCGACTCGCCGAGCCGGATCAGGCGGGGCCCGAGCGCGTACCGCCGGTTGGGCTGCTGGCGTACATAGCCGCAGGCGACGAGCGTGCGCATCAGCCGGTGGATCGTCGGCAGCGGCAGCCCGCTGCTCGCGGACAGCTCGCTCAGGCCGACCTCGCCGCCCGCGTCCGCCATCCGCTCCAGCAGATCGAAGGCGCGCTCGAGGGACTGGACCCCGCCGCTGCTGGACTTGGCGGAGTCGGTGGTGCTGGCGCTGGACGTCGGCACGGCGCGTTCCTTTCGGACTGCTCTCGCGGCGGGCAGGAGGGCAGCAGCCTACCCGGCGGTCGGTTGACTCCCCGCTTGTACGTAGCTACGTTCTGCTTGTCGGAATTGTAATTCCGCTTTGTGGAAACGTCCAGAGTAGGCGCTCATGGGGCCCTGATGGGCAGTGTGCCCTTGACGGCGCGGGGGCGGGAGTGAACACTCCTTCAACAGAACGTTGAATTCCGTTACATGGGTGTAAATCCCGTTTCCCGGAAGTAAAACGGCGGCAGAGAGAGGGGTCCGGGTGTCCGACGCTGAACTGGTGCTGCGCTCGACGCGCGTCATCACCCCGGAGGGGACGCGGGCCGCCTCGGTCGCCGTGTCCGCCGGGACGATCACGGCCGTACTGCCGTACGACACCCCGGTTCCGGCGGGCGCCCGCCTGGAGGACCTCGGCGACCACGTGCTGCTGCCCGGCCTGGTCGACACCCACGTGCATGTGAACGACCCCGGCCGTACCGAGTGGGAGGGCTTCTGGACCGCCACGCGCGCGGCCGCGGCCGGCGGCATCACCACCCTCGTCGACATGCCGCTGAACTCCCTCCCGCCGACCACGACCGTCGACAGCCTCCGGGTCAAACAGGAGGTCGCGGCCGACAAGGCGCACATCGACGTCGGCTTCTGGGGCGGCGCGCTCCCGGACAACGTCAAGGACCTGCGCCCGCTGCACGAGGCCGGTGTCTTCGGCTTCAAGGCCTTCCTGTCGCCGTCCGGCGTGGACGAGTTCCCGCACCTCGACCAGGAGCGGCTCGCCCGGTCCCTGGCGGAGATCGCCTCCTTCGACGGACTGCTGATCGTGCACGCCGAGGACCCGCACCATCTGGAGGCGGCCCCGCAGCAGGGCGGCCCGAAGTACGCCGACTTCCTCGCCTCCCGCCCGCGCGATGCCGAGGACACCGCGATCGCCCAGCTGATCGCCCAGGCGAAACGCCTCCACGCGCGCGTGCACGTCCTCCACCTGTCCTCGTCCGACGCGCTGCCCCTGATCGCCGAGGCCAAGCGGGACGGCGTCCGGCTCACCGTCGAGACCTGCCCGCACTACCTCACCCTCACCGCCGAGGAAGTCCCGGACGGCGCCAGCGAGTTCAAGTGCTGCCCGCCGATCCGCGAGGCGGCCAACCAGGACCTGCTCTGGCAGGCGCTGGCCGACGGCACCGTCGACTGCGTCGTCACCGACCACTCGCCCTCCACGGCCGACCTGAAGACCAGCGACTTCGCGACCGCGTGGGGCGGTATCTCCGGCCTCCAGCTCAGCCTCGCCGCCGTATGGACGGAAGCTCGTAAGCGCGGCCACGGCCTTGAGGACGTGGTCCGCTGGATGTCGGCCCGTACGGCCGCGCTCGTCGGGCTCGACGACCGCAAGGGCGCCATCGCGGCGGGCCGGGACGCCGACTTCGCCGTCCTCGCACCCGAGGAGACCTTCACCGTGGACCCGGCCGGCCTCCAGCACCGCAACCGCGTCACCGCGTACGCGGGCAAGACCCTGTACGGCGTCGTGAAGTCGACCTGGCTGCGCGGCGAACGCATCGTCGCCGACGGCGAGTTCACGCCCCCGAAGGGCCGCCTGCTCACCCGCACCACCCCCTGACCTCCCTTTTCTCCCGTACTCGCAGCTGCCGACCCCCGAAAGGAAGACCTTTGACGGCGATCCCGACCTTCACCGGCGACGCGCACCCCTACTCCGGCGGCGACCCGTACGCGGACTACCGCACCACCGACTTCCCCTTCACCCGGTACGCCGACCTCGCCGACCGGCGGCTCGGCGGCGGGGTCATCGCCGCCAACGACGAGTTCTTCGCGGAGCGGGAGAACCTGCTGGTGCCCGGACGGGCCGAGTTCGACCCCGAGCACTTCGGGCACAAGGGCAAGATCATGGACGGCTGGGAGACCCGCCGCCGGCGCGGCGCCTCCGCCGAGCACCCCTGGCCGACCGCCGAGGACCACGACTGGGCGCTGGTCCGCCTCGGCGCGCCGGGCGTGGTCCGCGGGATCGTCGTCGACACGGCCCACTTCCGCGGCAACTACCCGCAGGCGGTGTCCGTCGAGGGCGTGTGCGTGCCCGGCTCCCCGTCCCCGGAGGACCTGCTGGCCGACGACGTGAAGTGGACACCCCTCGTCCCGCGCACCCCGGTGGGCGGCCACGCGGCGAACGGCTTCACCGTCTCCGTCGAGCAGCGCTTCACCCACCTCCGCGTCAACCAGCACCCCGACGGCGGCATCGCACGCCTGCGCGTCCACGGCGAGGTCGTGCCGGACCCGGGGTGGCTGGCCGCGCTGGGCACCTTCGACGTGGTCGCCCTGGAGAACGGCGGCCAGGTCGAGGACGCGTCCGACCTCTTCTACTCGCCGGCCACCAACACCATCCAGCCGGGCCGCTCCCGCAAGATGGACGACGGCTGGGAGACCCGCCGCCGCCGCGACCAGGGCCATGACTGGATCCGCTACCGCCTCACGGCCCAGTCCCAGATCCGCTCCCTCGAGATCGACACGGCGTACCTGAAGGGCAACAGCGCGGGCTGGGCGTCGGTGTCGGTGAAGGACGGCGAGGACGGCGAGTGGCGCGAGCTCCTTCCCCGCACCCGCCTCCAGCCGGACACGAACCATCGCTTCGTCCTGGCCTCCCCCGCCGTCGGCACGCACGCGCGCGTGGACATCTTCCCGGACGGCGGGATCTCGCGGCTGCGGCTGTTCGGGTCCTTGACGGAGGCGGGAGCGGCAGTGCTGGCGACAAGGCACCGCGAACTGTCCTGACCGGTATTGAGACCTCGCTTCTCAAGCCACCGAGTCGGGTGGCCGGGCGGGCAAAGGGAACCGTCGGGCCACCCGCTACGTTCTTCCCCCGTGACCCTTCAGCAAGAAATCGTCGGCAACGCCATGCAGATGGCGGTCGTCAACCTGCACCCCGGCCAGACCGTCTACTGCGAGGCCGGCAAGTTCCTGTTCAAGACGACGAACGTGACCATGGAGACCCGGCTGAGCGGGCCGTCGGGCAACGGCGGTCAGCCACAGGGCGGGGGCGGCGGCATGGGCGGCATGCTCCGGCAGGCCATGGGCACCGCCATGCAGGTCGGCCAGCGCATGCTCGCCGGTGAGTCGCTGGCGTTCCAGTACTTCACCTCCCAGGGCGGCCAGGGCACGGTCGGCTTCGCGGGCGTACTCCCCGGTGAGATGCGCGCGCTGGAACTCGACGGCACGCGCGCGTGGTTCGCCGAGAAGGACGCCTTCGTGGCCGCCGAGTCCACCGTCGAGTTCGGTATCGCCTTCGCCGGCGGCCGCACCGGGATGAGCGGCGGCGAGGGTTTCATCCTGGAGAAGTTCACCGGCCACGGCACGGTGATCATCGCCGGCGCGGGCAACTTCATCGACCTCAACCCCGCCGACTTCGGCGGCCGTATCGAGGTCGACACAGGCTGTGTCGTCGCCTTCGAGGAGGGCATCCAGTACGGCGTCCAGCGCGTCGGCGGCCTCAACCGGCAGGGCATCATGAACGCCGTCTTCGGTGGCGAGGGCCTCTCCCTCGCCACCCTGGAGGGCAATGGCCGGGTGATCCTGCAGTCCCTCACCATCGAGAGCCTCGCCAACGCCCTGAAGAAGGCGCAAGGCGGCGACAAGCAGGGCCCGACGGGCGGACTGTTCTCGACGCACACGGGGTGAGCGTCTGCGCCCCACCGATGAGTCGCGGGTGCGAGCGGGGTCTGAACCGATGACAACAGACCCCACCCCAGGAAGCAGGCACCCCTCATGGGCAAGCTCGTCTCCACCATGTTCGTCACCCTCGACGGCGAACTCCAGGTGCACGGCAGCGGCGCCCTGGTCCGCTCCCTGCTGGACCTCGGTCTCGTGGACACCCTCCACCTGGTGACCTTCCCGGTCGTCCTGGGCACCGGCCGCCGCTTCTTCCAGGAGGGCGCCTTACCGACGAAGTTCCGGCACACCGGCGGGCGGATCACGGCGGCGGGCGTCTCCATCCAGTCGTACGACATCGCGGGGCGCCCCGACTACGGCTCGTACATCGCGGAGCAGAACGCCTGACGGTGGCGCCGTGACCTCCGTGGAGTGCGGGGCCCGCCCGGTGAAGTCGCCGGGCCCCAAGTTAACTTCCCGAAAACGAAAGGGACTTGACGGGAAATTCTTCAGACTTGTCATTGACATGCCATGGTCTACGCGCGTCATCATTGAGCCATGAGATTCCCCCCACGAATCACCCGCATCGGCGCCGCCGGCGCCCTCCTGTCCGCCCTCCTCGTCGGTGGCACCGTCACGGCCACCACGGCGGACGCGGCTGCCAGCTCGGTCGGCAGCATCTGCTACGGCAACCTGCCGTCGCAGGCGTACGACACGCTCGACCTGATCGCGTCGGACGGTCCGTTCCCGTACTCGCAGGACGGCATCGTCTTCCGTAACTCGGAGGGCATCCTGCCCAGCGAGCCCAGCGGCTACTACCACGAGTACACGGTCATCACGCCGGGCTCGTCCACGCGCGGAGCACGACGCATCGTGACCGGCGAGGCGTACCAGGAGGACTACTACACGTCGGACCACTACGCCTCGTTCGACCTGATCGACTTCGACTGCTGAGCAGCCCGTCGAGTCGACCGGTCCGACACCAGGAACGGTGCGACCGGCCGGAGGTCCGGTCCGCGTTCGGCCGGACCCCCGGCTCCTGATCCGAAGTCATGAATCCGAGCGGTTCCAGCAGCCGTTTCACGGTACGACCCTCGCCCCGCGGCTTCCCCCCATGCCATCGGCCGTGGGGCGAGTCGTTCCCGCTGGAAGACCGCCGCCACGCGCGCGTGGCGCGCCGAAAGTCCACACGAGCGCAACTTTGGTCGACGATCCCGTGCACAGGGCGGTGCCGCGCTCCGGGCCTGCGTAGATTTGTCGACCGTGAGCGGTGACATTCCGGTACGGACGTTCGAAGGGCGACGGTGGCTCTTTCCGTCCGCCGTGATCCATGAACTCGATCCCGACGCCCAGGCCGGCGGCCGGCGGCCCCGCCGTACCGCGCGGGACTGGCTCGTCGACTTCACCTGTTTCCTGCTGGCCGTCGTCGTCGGCGCGGCCGGCGCGAACACCGTCCGGCACGAGGCGCACCTCCCGCACACCCTCGCCGTCCTCGACGTGCTGATCGGCGGCCTCGCCTGCGGCGCGGTCTGGCTGCGCCGCCGCTGGCCGCTCGGCCTCGCCGTCGCGATGATCCCGGTGAGCTTCGTCTCCGCGACCGCGGGCGGCGCCTCCATGGTCGCCCTGTTCACGCTGGCCGTGCACCGCCCGTTCCGGCACCTGGCCTGGATCACCGGCGTCAGCCTGGCCCTGGTCCCGGTCTTCTACTGGCTGCGGCCCGACCCCGATCTGCCCTACCTCGTGGTCGTCGTGCTCGCCGCGCTGTTCACCCTCCTGGTGGCCTGCCTCGGCATGTTCGTCCGCTCCAAGCGGCAGCTGATGCTCAGCCTGCGCGACCGGGCCCGGCGCGCCGAGACCGAGGCCGGGCTGCGTGCCGAGCGGGCTCAACGGCTGGCCAGGGAGGCCATAGCCCGCGAGATGCACGACGTCCTCGCCCACCGGCTCACCCTGCTCAGCGTGCACGCCGGCGCCCTGGAGTTCCGGCCCGACGCACCCCGGGAGGAGATCGCCCGGGCCGCCGGGGTCATCCGGGAGAGCGCCCACGAGGCCCTCCAGGACCTGCGCGAGATCATCGGCGTCCTCCGTGCCACCGACGGCGACGAGGCCGGCGGCCGGCCCCAGCCCACCCTGGCCGCCCTGGAGGCTCTTGTCGCCGAGTCCCGCCAGGCCGGCATGAAGGTCACCCTCGACAACCACGTGGGCGACCCGGCGGCCGTACCCGCCTCCGTCGGCCGTACCGCCTACCGCATCGCCCAGGAAGGCCTCACCAACGCCCGCAAGCACGCTCCCGGCGCCGAGGTCACCGTCCGTGTCACCGGCACGCCGGGAGCCGGCCTGGACATCACCGTGCACAACCCCGCCCCCGAGACCGAGGCCCCGCCCGTCCCCGGTTCCGGCCAGGGCCTGATCGGCCTCACCGAACGCGCCACGCTGGCCGGGGGACGCCTCGAACACCTGGCCACCGGCGACGGCGGCTTCGAGGTCCGGGCCTGGCTGCCCTGGGCAGCGGCCTGAACCGCACCAGGCGACGCCGTACCCCCGTGATGGCGTACGTGATTACGTAGGGGGCATGACCGCGATCAGACTGCTGCTCGTCGACGACGACCCGCTGGTACGGGCGGGGCTGTCCCTCATGATGGGCGGCGCCGAGGACATCGAGATCGTCGGGGAGGGCGCCGACGGCGACGAGGTCGAAGCGCTCGTCGACCGCACGCACCCGGATGTCGTCCTGATGGACATCCGCATGCCCACCGTGGACGGGCTCACCGCCACCGAGCGGCTGCGCGCGCGGACGGACGCCCCGCAGGTCGTCGTCCTGACCACCTTCCACGCCGACGAACAGGTCCTGCACGCGCTGCGCGCGGGTGCCGCCGGCTTCGTCCTCAAGGACACCCCGCCCGCCGAGATCGTCGACGCGGTGCGCCGGGTGGCGGCCGGTGACCCCGTCCTGTCGCCCGCCGTCACCCGCCAGCTGATGCGGCACGCGGCCGGCACCCGGGCCGACACCCGGCAGGCACGCGCGCGTGACCGGCTCGCCGCCCTCAACAACCGCGAACGCGAGGTCGCCGTAGCGGTCGGCCGGGGCCTCGCCAACGCCGAGATCGCCACCGGCCTCTTCATGAGCGTCGCCACCGTCAAGACCCATGTCTCCCGCATCCTGGCCAAGCTCGGCCTCAACAACCGGGTCCAGATCGCTCTGCTGGCGTACGACGCCGGGCTCCTGGAAGACACCCTCTAGGGCTCTCCGGGCCCCTGGGCACCAATCGCGGGGCCGGTGCGTTGTGGAAGTGCCGGGACGGCTTCGGGGGACGCGTCCTCAAGGGGGAACACATGGCGCGAGTGATCGACCTGAGCGAGTGCGGCGACGCGTTCCGCACCGACCCGCACCCGGTGTACGCAGAGCTGCGGGAGCGGGGCCCGGTGCACCGGGTGCGGCTGCCGGGCGCCGACCAGTTCTACGAGAGCTGGCTGGTCGTGGGGTACGAGGAGGCGCGGGCGGCGCTCGCCGACCCCCGGCTGGTCAAGGACACCGGAAAGATCGGCTTCCGGTTCCTCGACGAGGAACTGATCGGCAAGTACCTGCTGGTCACCGACCCGCCTCAGCACACCCGGCTGCGCGGGATCGTCACCCGGGCCTTCACCGCCCGCCGCGTGGCCGAACTGGGCCCGAGGATCCAGGAGATCACCGACCGGCTGCTCGACGAGATGCTCCCGCGCGGCCGCGCCGACCTCATCGACGCCCTCGCCTACCCGCTGCCCATCACGGTGATCAGCGAGCTGCTCGGCGTCCCCGAACTGGACCGCGCCCGATTCCGGAAACTCTCCAACGAGGCGATCGTGCCCAGCGGTTCGGGCGACGAGCACGAGGCGTTCGTGGCACTCGGCGAGTACCTGGCGGAGCTGATCGAGGACAAGCGGTGCGCGGGCC
This sequence comes from Streptomyces sp. NPDC101234, assembly GCF_044767525.1. Classification (NCBI taxonomy): domain Bacteria; kingdom Bacillati; phylum Actinomycetota; class Actinomycetes; order Kitasatosporales; family Streptomycetaceae; genus Streptomyces; species Streptomyces sp. NPDC101234. The sequence goes on from NZ_JBIWOA010000029.1 coordinate 101,401, forward strand.
CGAGCGGCGACCTGCTCAGCGACCTGCTCCGCACCACCGCCGAGGACGGTGACCGGCTCTCCGCCGAGGAGCTGCGCGGGATGGCGTACCTGCTGCTGATCGCCGGCCACGAGACCACCGTCAACCTGATCGGCAACGCTGTCCTCGCCCTGCTCACCCACCCGGACCAACTCGCCGCTCTGCGCGCCGACATGAGCCTTCTGGACGGCGCGGTGGAGGAGGTCCTGCGCTGGGAGGGCCCGGTGGAGAACGCGACGTACCGGTATGCCGCCGAGCCCCTGGAGATCGCCGGCGCCGCCATCGCCCAGGGCGACCCGGTCATGATCGGCCTCACCGCGGCCGGCCGCGACGGCGACCGCTATCCCGAGCCCGACCGCTTCGACATCCGCCGCGACAACCGCGGGCACCTCGCCTTCGGCCACGGCATCCACTACTGCCTGGGCGCACCCCTGGCCCGGCTGGAGGGCCGTATCGCCCTCCGCTCCCTCCTCGAACGCGCCCCCGACCTGAACCTGGACGGCCCGGCGGGGGAGTGGCTGCCGGGGACGCTGATGAGGGGGGTGCGGCGCCTCCCGGTGCGCTGGTAGCCGAAGCCGGGCCGAAGCGGTAGTCGTAGCCGACGGTGGTCGTCCCGGCCGTCCTGGCCGTCCCGCCCGTCTCGGCCGTACCGCCCATCCCGCCGGACCGGTCAGGCGAGTCGGTCCGGGATCTCCGCCAGTGCCACCGGTCTTCGCTCGTGCCGGGACACCTCGCAGGCCTCCGCGATCCGCAGCGCCTGGAGCGCCTCACGTCCGTCGCAGGGATTGGCCAGCGCGCCCCGCACCACGTCGACGAAGGCGCACAGTTCGGCCTCGTAGGCGGGCCCGAACCGCTCCAGGAAGCCGGGCCACGGCTTGTCCGCGGGCGGCGGACCGGTCGGCTCCGTCGAGGCCACCGGCGTGCGGTCGTCCAGGCCGACCACCACGGTGTCCCGCTCCCCGGAGAGCTCCATCCGCACGTCGTACCCGGCACCGTTCAGCCGGGCCGCCGTGGCCGTGGCCAGTGTGCCGTCGTCCAGGGTGAGCACGGCCGCGCCCGTGTCGACGTCACCGGCCGCGCGGAACATCGCGGGCCCGGCGTCGGAGCCGGTCGCGTAGACGTCGACGACCTCGCGGCCGGTCACCCAGCGCAGTACGTCGAAGTCGTGGATCAGTGTGTCCCGGAACAGCCCGCCGGACAGCGGCAGCCACTCCGGCGGGGGCGGCGACTGGTCGGAGGTCAGCGCCCGTACGGTGTGCAGCCGCCCGAGCCGGCCCGAGCGCACCGCCTCCCGGGCACCCACGTACCCCGCGTCGAAGCGCCGCTGGAAGCCCATCTGCAGCACCGTCCCGGCCTTCTCCACCTCGGCCAGGGCGTGCAGCGTGCCCGGCAGGTCGAGGGCGATCGGCTTCTCGCAGAAGACCGGCAGCCCGGAGCGCGCCGCCCGGCCGATCAGGTCCGCATGCGCCGAGGTCGCGGTGGTGATCACCACGGCGTCCACGCCCCACCTGAAGATCTCGTCCGTCCCGGGCGCCGCAGTCTCCCCGAGGCGGTGCGCCAGATCCTGGGCCCGTGCCGGATCCACGTCCGTGAGGATCAGCGATCCGACCTCGCGATTGCGGCTGAGCGTGTTCGCGTGGATGGTGCCGATGCGGCCCGTACCGATGACCCCGATGCGCATGGGAACAAGGTGCTGGTGCAGCCCGTGCGCTGTCAATCCGTATGTCCGGACAATCGAACTACACAACTTCCCGCCAACCCGTCACGGGGATACGCTCGGGCCCGTGCCGAAACCAGATGTGGACCCGACCGTATCGCTCGACCTCAGAGTGGACCGTAGCTCACCGGTGCCGTTGTATTTCCAGCTCGCCCAGCAGCTGGAAGCGGCCATCGAACACGGCTCCCTCACCCCCGGCAGCCTGCTGGGCAACGAGATCGAACTCGCCGCACGGCTGGGTCTGTCCCGCCCGACCGTCCGTCAGGCCATCCAGTCCCTTGTCGACAAGGGACTCCTCGTCCGCCGCCGGGGCGTCGGCACCCAGGTCGTGCACAGTCAGGTCAAACGCCCGCTGGAGCTCAGCAGCCTCTACGACGACCTGGAGTCGGCCGGCCAGCGCCCCGCGACGAAGGTCCTGGTCAACACGGTCGTCCCGGCCTCCGCCGAGGTCGCGGCCGCGCTCGGGGTCGCCGAGACCACCGAGGTGCACCGCATCGAACGGCTGCGGCTGGCGCACGGCGAGCCGATGGCGTACCTCACCAACTATCTGCCGTCGGGCCTGCTCGACCTGGACACCCGGCAGCTGGAGGCGACCGGCCTGTACCGCCTGATGCGGGCCGCCGGGATCACCCTGCACAGCGCCCGCCAGTCCATCGGAGCGCGCGGCGCCACGGCCGCCGAGGGCGAGCGGCTCAGCGAGCCGGAGGGCGCCCCGCTGCTCACCATGCAGCGCACCACGTACGACGACACCGGCCGCGCCGTCGAGTTCGGCGATCACATCTACCGGCCGACCCGCTACTCCTTCGAGTTCCAGCTGCTCGTAAGGACCTGAGCGCCGTCTCGGCCCCGGCTGTGCTGGTCGCAATGTCCGGACAATGTGACCGCAAGGTAACCCCCACCCAGGTAAGGGGTGTACCTCATGTTCGATACTGAGGCTTTTGGGGCAGGTGAGGTCGCCTTCGGTGGTCACCGACGGTGAGCTCGCCCGCCCCTCTCGCACGTAGAGAGCACGGCAAGAAGGGCACGGCCTCGTGGCACGGTTTCGGACCTGGTTGGGCATCGCGGTGGCGGGGGCGCTGAGCACCACCCACGCCGAACTCCGCCGTATGGGCATCGACCTCCGGGACGTGGACCAGCCCATCGGCACCCTGTCGGGCGGCGAACGCCAGTGCGTGGCGATCGCGAGGGCGGTCTACTTCGGCGCGAAGGTCCTCATCCTGGACGAGCCGACGGCGGCACTGGGAGTGAAGCAGTCGGGTGTGGTCCTGAAATACGTGGCGGCGGCACGCGACCAGGGGCTGGGTGTTGTGTTGATCACCCATAACCCGCATCACGCGTACTTGGTGGGAGATCGCTTCGTGCTGCTCAGGCGGGGCGCGATGGTGGGCAGCCATTCACGTGAAGAGATCACGCTGGACGAGCTGACAAGCCAGATGGCAGGCGGAAGCGACCTCGAGTCTCTACGCCACGAACTGCAGCGGGGCTGACGAACTGCAGCGGGGCCAGGGGCGCGGGGCTGTGTCGATCTGCGGCTCCGCCGCGTGGGCGCGACCAGCCGCGGACGGCTCACACCCGGCAACGGCGCGGTAGCCACCTTTATGTCCCCCGAACGGCACTCCGCGCGAGCGTGCGGCAGAATCGAGCCCGATGAGCACCTACCGCGACCTCACCGCCCCCATCGGCTCCCGCCGAGCCCCCGTCCTGCGAACGGTGGGCACCAGGGAACGCCGCTCCCACCTGACCGCACCCCGGGTGCCGACGGTGGGCATCGACATCGGCGGCACCAAGGTCATGGCGGGCGTCGTGGACGCCGACGGCAACATCCTGGAGAAGCTCCGCACGGAGACCCCGGACAAGTCCAAGAGCCCGAAGGTCGTCGAGGACACGATCGTCGAGCTGGTCCTGGACCTGTCCGACCGGCACGACGTGCACGCGGTCGGCATCGGCGCCGCCGGCTGGGTCGACGCCGACCGCAACCGCGTCCTGTTCGCCCCCCACCTGTCCTGGCGGAACGAGCCGCTGCGCGACCGCCTCGCCGGCCGGCTCGCCGTGCCCGTCCTGGTCGACAACGACGCCAACGCCGCCGCCTGGGCCGAGTGGCGCTTCGGCGCCGGCCGCGGCGAGGACCACCTCGTCATGATCACGCTCGGTACCGGCATCGGCGGCGCCATCCTGGAGGACGGCCAGGTCAAGCGCGGCAAGTACGGTGTCGCCGGCGAGTTCGGCCATATGCAGGTCGTGCCCGGCGGCCACCGCTGCCCGTGCGGCAACCGCGGCTGCTGGGAGCAGTACAGCTCCGGCAACGCGCTGGTCCGCGAGGCCAAGGAGCTGGCCGCGGCCGACTCCCCGGTGGCCTACGGGATCATCGAGCACGTCAAGGGCAACATCAACGAGATCTCCGGCCCGATGATCACGGAGCTGGCCCGCGAGGGCGACGCGATGTGCATCGAGCTGCTCCAGGACATCGGCCAGTGGCTCGGCGTCGGCATCGCCAACCTCGCCGCCGCCCTCGACCCGTCCTGCTTCGTGATCGGCGGTGGCGTCAGCGCCGCCGACGACCTGCTGATCGGCCCCGCCCGGGACGCGTTCAAGCGCCAGCTGACCGGCCGCGGCTACCGCCCCGAGGCCCGGATCGCCCGCGCCCAGCTGGGCCCCGAGGCCGGTATGGTCGGCGCCGCCGACCTGGCCCGGCTCGTCGCCCGCCGGTTCCGGCGTGCCAACCGGCGCCGGGTGGAGCGCTACGAGCGCTACGAGCGGTACGCGGAGGCCCGCCGCACCCAGGACACCGCATGATCGCTTCGCTGCCGCACCAGGCCGCACCTCCGGACGAACCGCAGCGCCCGCCGGAGACCACCGGCCACAAGGCCCGCCGCCGTGCGCTCACGCTGCTGATCATCGTGCTGCTCATCGGCGTACCGGCCGGCTATCTGGTGATCTCCGCCGCCCAGAGCCGCGACAGCGGCAAGGACAAGGAGTCCAAGTACTCGGCGACCGGCCTCACCGAGGGCTGGCCCTCGAAGGTGCAGCGGCGCCTCTACCAGGTGCCCGTCCCGCACCCGGCCGACCGGATCGCGTACTACGAGACGAACAACTGGAAGACCAGCCGTCTCTACGTCCAGTTCCGTACCAACAGCGCCGGCCTGGACGGCTTCCTGGCGGGCATGGGCGTCAACCGGGACGACCTCAAGAAGAACGACATCAGCATCAGCACCCGCGACCAGAAGATCACCGGCTGGAAGTTCACCGGCCACGGAGCCTGGTCGGGCCTGACGCACACCCAGAAGAACCCGGCGCCCACCCAGGACGTGGTCGTGAACACGGCCGACCCGAACTACCCGATGATCTACGTCGTCTCGCGCACCGTGCCGTAGCGACCGTCCTGCGCGGTCTTGCGCACCGTGTCGTGGCGACGGGCCCGCGCGGTCTCGCGCGCCGTGCCGTGGCGACGGGCCCCGGCCGGCCGCCGGAGCCGATTGTCAGACCCCGCCCGTACAGTCGAAGACGTCTGATCCGACGTGTGGGCCGGGAGGTGGCAGAACGTATGAGCGGCAGCACGGTGACCGAGACCCCTGACGGCGTGCCCGTGCGCCTGGCCGCCGTCTATCTGCCCGCCGACCTCCCGCGCCAGGGCCGGATCGCCTTCTGGGACCCGGCGGGGGACCCGCTGCCCGACTCCGGCCCCGCGTCGGCGACCGAGGACCTGACGGTCGTACGACGGCACGGTGCCGGTGTCCGCCGCCGGCAGGTGCCCGCGCTGACCCTGCCGATCGCCGAGGCCCTCCCGCTGCTCGTCCGGGCCCGCCGCGACCCCGCCGCCCATCCCGCCACCGCCTGCTGGGGCGCCGCCGCCCAGCACGCGCTGCGGCTCGCCGCCCGCGGCCGGCTGCTCCCCGGTCTGACCCCGGCCGGCCACGACGCCTGGCGGGCCGGCCCCCTGGAACCCGCCGACATCGCCCATCTGCGCGCGGTGGCCGCCGCGCTCCCCGCCGAGGGCCACGCCGTCCCGCTGCCCGGCCCCGGCCCGCTCACCCTGCCCCAGCCCGAGGCGCTGATCCGCTCCTTCCTGGACGCGGTCGCCGACACCCTGCCGCGCACCCCCGCCGCGCCCCACACCTCGGGCCGGCCGTTCGCCGCCCGCGAGCCCCAGCGGCTGCCCGACGCCCACGAGTGGGCCGCGGAGGTCGCCGCCGGCATGGACGCGGGCGTGCGGATCTCGCTGCGCCTGGACCTGTCGGCGTACGACCTGTTCGACGACGGCGAGGGCGCGCTTCGCGCGGGAGCGGCGATCGTCCAGGTGCACAGCCTGGCCGACCTGACCCTGGTGACCGACGCGGCCGCGCTGTGGGCGGGGGAGTCCGACGCCGCCTTCGGCCCCCGCGCGCGCGTCGACGCGGCGCTGGCCGTGCGCCGGGCCGCGCGGGTGTGGCCGCCGCTGGACCGTCTGGCGGAACAGGACGTACCCGACGTGCTCGCGCTCTCCGAGGAGGAGCTGGGAGAACTGCTCGGCGTGGCGGCGACCAGGCTCGCGGCGGCCGGGGTCGCCGTGCACTGGCCCCGCGACCTGGCACAGGACCTGACCGCGGCGGCGGTGGTCCGGCCCGCCCCGGGCTCGGCGACCGACGGCACCGGCTTCTTCGAGAGCGAGGAACTGCTCCAGTTCCGCTGGCAGCTGGCGCTCGGCGGCGATCCGCTCAGCGACGCCGAGATGGACGCCCTCGCGGAGGCCCACCGTCCGGTCGTACGGCTGCGGGACCGCTGGGTGCTCGTCGACCCGGCGCTGGTCCGCAAGGCCCGCAAGCGCGAACTCGGCCTGCTCGACCCGGTCGACGCGCTCTCCGTGGCACTCACCGGCGAGGCCGAGGTGGACGGCGAGACCGTCGAGGCTGTCCCCGTCGGCGTCCTCGCGGCCCTGCGCGACCGCCTCACGGCCGGTATCCGCCCGGCCGAGCCGCCCGCCGGACTGCACGCCACCCTGCGCGACTACCAGCTCCGCGGCCTGGCCTGGCTCGACCTGATGACCTCCCTCGGCCTCGGCGGCTGCCTCGCCGACGACATGGGCCTCGGCAAGACGATCACCGTCATCGCCCTGCACCTGAAGCGGGCGCGCAAGGAGCCGACCCTGGTGGTCTGCCCCGCCTCCCTGCTGGGCAACTGGCAGCGGGAGATCGCCCGGTTCGCCCCCGGCGTCCCGGTCCGCCGCTTCCACGGCCCCGACCGCACCCTGGACGGCCTGGACTCCGGCTTCGTCCTCACGACCTACGGCACCATGCGCGCCACCGCGGCCCGCCTCGCCGAACAGCACTGGGGCATGGTCGTCGCCGACGAGGCACAGCACGTGAAGAACCCCTACTCGGCCACCGCCAAGGCGCTGCGCACGATCCCGTCCCCCGCGCGCGTGGCCCTCACCGGCACCCCCGTGGAGAACAACCTCTCCGAACTCTGGGCCCTGCTCGACTGGACCACCCCCGGACTCCTCGGCCCCCTGAAGTCCTTCCGCGCCCGGCACGCGCGCGCGGTGGAGAACGGCGAGGACGAGGAGGCGGTGAGCCGGCTCGCCCGCCTGGTCCGCCCCTTCCTCCTGCGCCGCAAGAAGTCCGACCCGGGCATCGTCCCCGAACTGCCCCCCAAGACCGAGACGGACCACCCCGTCCCGCTCACCCGCGAACAGGCCGCGCTCTACGAGGCGGTGGTCCGTGAGTCGCTGCTCGCCATCGAGACGTCCGACGGCATCGCACGCCGGGGCCTGGTGCTCAAGCTGCTCGGCGCGCTCAAACAGATCTGCGACCACCCCGGGCTGTACCTGAAGGAGGAGTCCCGCGTCGAGGGACTGGCCGCCCGCTCCGGCAAGCTCACCCTGCTCGACGAGCTGCTGGACACCGTCCTCGCCGAGGACGGCTCGGCACTCGTCTTCACCCAGTACGTCGGGATGGCCCGCATGATCACCGCGCACCTCCAGGCCCGCGCGGTCCCGGTCGACCTCCTGCACGGCGGCACACCGGTACCGGAGCGGGAGCGCATGGTCGACCGCTTCCAGGACGGCGCGACCCCGGTCCTTGTGCTGTCCCTGAAGGCCGCGGGCACCGGCCTCAACCTCACCCGCGCGGGCCATGTCGTCCACTTCGACCGCTGGTGGAACCCGGCGGTGGAGGAACAGGCCACCGACCGCGCGTACCGCATCGGCCAGACCCAGCCCGTCCAGGTCCACCGCCTGGTCACCGAGGGCACCGTCGAGGACCGCATCGCCGAGATGCTGGAGTCCAAGCGCGCCCTCGCCGACGCGATCCTGGGCTCCGGCGAGGCAGCCCTGACCGAACTGACGGACCGTGAGCTGTCCGACCTGGTGTCGTTGCGGAGGACGTCATGAGCGAGGGCGGCGAGCAGCGCCCGGGGGACGCGGCCCGACGGGCGCTGCGCGCGGCGCGGGGGCGCGGGGCGGATACCGGGGGCGACGGGCCGGCATCGACCGAGGACGCGGCGGCGGCTCCGGCCGAGGGCTTGGCGGAGCACACGGAGGAGCGCGCGCAGGGTGCCGCCGAGCCTGGGGAACCGGCGCAGGGCGTCGGCTCGCGGGCGCGGGGAACAGCGGGCGTGGCGTCGGGGGAGCGGGCGCCCAGGCCCGGTGACGTTGCGCGTCTGGCGCTGCGGACGGCTGTCGCCGCGAAGGGCACGGAGGACGGGGCCGCCGACTCCGACTCCGGTCCGCACGAGGGCGACGCCGACCGGCCCGGCCCGGATGTCATCCGGACCGACTCCGGCGCCGACGGGACCGGCCCGGATGCCACCCGGACCGACTTCGGTGCCGCCGCCTCCCGCCCCGGGGGTCGTCCCGGTGACATCGCCCGGGAGGCGTTGCGTGCGGCGCGGGAAGAGCGGCGGCGGGCCGCGGCGGAGGCGGCCGAAGCGGCTCCGGCCCGTGCGGTGCGCCCGCCGCTGTCACCAGCTCCGGCAGCCGCGACGCGTCATCGCGCCGCCCGTGACCTGAAGCAGTTCCTGGCGACCGCGTTCCGGATGCCCCCGGACGAGGACGAGCCGGTGGCGCCCGGACAGACCGACGACCGGACGGGCGAGGGAACCCCGGCCGGACCCGTCGACGAGGAGCGGGCCGTGGACAGGCGGCTTCCCCGGGTGACGGGTCCGGTATACCCGCACGCCGCGGCAGCTGCGCATCCGGGGCCGACCGATCACGGGCCTGTGACCGGCCCCCGGCGCCCCGAGGACCTTCCGCGTACGAGCGGGGCGATGGGTGCCGGTGACCCCGCGCAGTCGCGGAGGCACGGCCGCACGTCCACCGGAGGCACGGAGACCGCGGGCACCCCAACCGCCCCCACCACCCCCCACCTCCCCCGCACCATGGCCACCCCTCACCGCGACACCGAACTCCGCCGTACCTTCCCCTCCCTCCCGGCCCGGTCCTCCGCCGTCGGCCCCGAGTTCGCCGAGACCTGGTGGGGCAACGCCTGGGTCCGGGCACTCGAAGAGGGCGCGTTGGACGTCAAGCGGCTGGCGCGGGGGCGGAGTTACGCGGTGCAGGGGCAGGTGGACGCCATCACCGTGACCCCGGGACTGGTCCTCGCGTATGTGCAGGGGAGCCGGCCCCGGCCGTACCGCGTACAGCTGCGGCTGCGTACCTTCGGCGAGGACGAGTGGGAGCGGTTCCTGGAGGCCGCCGCCGACCGGCCCGGGGACATCGCCGCCCTGCTCGACAAGGAGTTGCCGCAGACACTCGCGGACAGCGGGGTCCCGTTGCTGCCCGGACCGGGAGAGCTCGAACCCCGTTGCAGCTGCCCGGACTTCGGTCACCCCTGCAAGCACGCGGCCGCCCTCTGCTACCAGACCGCGCGGCTGCTGGACGCCGACCCGTTCGTGCTGCTTCTGCTGCGCGGCCGCGGGGAGCGGGAGGTGCTCGACGCGCTGTCCCGCCGGAGCGCCGCCCGCGCGGCCCGGGAGCGGCAGCCGACCTCGCTGCCCGGCATCCGGGCCACCGAGGCCCTCGTGCCGCGGCAACTCCCGCCGCTGCCGCCCCCGTTGCCGGTCCCGGCGCACCCCGAGCAGCCCCCGGTCTATCCGGCGGTACCCGGCGGACCCGACCCCTTCGCGCTGGACCAGCTCGCCACCGACGCCGCCGCCCGCGCCCACGCCCTGCTCGCCACCGGATGCGACCCGGTCGGCGAACTGACCCTCTGGCAGGACGCGGTGCGGCTGGCCGCGGCCCGACCCGGCTCCGGCCTCACCGCGTCCACCCGCGCCCTCTACGCGGCCCTCGCCGACGCCGTCGGCCGTACCCCGGGCGACCTGGCACGCGCGGTCGCCGCCTGGCGCCAGGGCGGGATCGAGGGGCTCGCCGTACTCGAAGAGCCGTGGGATCCGCCGGCCGGGCGCTTCGACCGAGCGCGACCGTTGCTCCTCGCCGCCGATCTCCCGGCGTTCCGCCCCTGGCGCAACCACCTCACCCACCCGGCCGGCCATGTCCAGCTCCGCCTCGGCCGCGACGGCCTCTGGTACGCCTACGAGTCCGAACCGGGCCACGACGACTGGTGGCCCAGAGGTACCCCGGACCTGGACCCGGTGGGCGCGCTCACGGGACTCGGGATGTCGGACGACGTATAGGCGCTACGCATTCCTGCCGGTCCCGGGGTATGAATCCGGATGCCCTGGCTGCAGGGCCGTTCGGCCTCGCTCCGATGGCCGCCCGGTGCGACGGCGGCCCCGTCCGCGGGCCCTCGCGCAGGCGATGTCGTCCTGCCCGCCGGGCCGCGCGCGACAGCGTGACACCTCACGCCGAGGCGCTTCAGGGAGCCGATCGGTCGCTGCCTTGGACCGGCCCGAGCCGGCCCGCCGCTGCCATCACCAGCCGGGACAACTGCTCCCGTGCCGACAGAAAAGGGGGTGAATTGCACAGGTAATTGTTCGGTGATGGTCCATGCGCAATGCGTGACAGCCTGACAGTGTGCCCCCACGCCCTGCACGCTGCCGCTTGCCGCCCGCCGGCTCGCCCACATGTCCGCGTTCGGATCCGAGGGTGGTCTCCCAGGGCCGTCCGGGAGAGCGTCGGGAGCCGGAACGGTGTGCGGTGCCACCGCCCACCGTTCCGGCTCCATGGGTGTTTCAGATGCGGTCGCGCAGCCGCCGCTCCCTGCCGTAGAGCCCGACGACGAGCAGGATCAGCCCGCCGGTGATCATGTCCTGTGCGGCCGACGACAGTTGGTTGGCGCTGAGCAGCAGGGCGACCACCGACAGCACCAGCGCGCCGAGCACCGTACGCCAGTAGTCGCCGCGCCCGCCGAACATGGTGCCGCCGACGATGACCGCCGCCAGGGACTGGAAGAGATAGGGGTCGCCGATCGTGACGTTGCCCGAGCCCGAGTAGCCCGCCAGCAGGATGCCCACGCAGGTGGCGAGCACCGCGCTGGCGATGTAGGCGTAGATCCAGGTGCGGTTGACCCGCACCAGAGCGAGCCGGGCGGCCGGCTGGTTGACGCCGGTCAGGTAGAGGTTCCGGCCGGCGCGGGTGCGGGTGAGCACCAGGCCGATGACGATCGCCACCACCGCCCAGATGACGACCACCGGCGGGATGCCGATGCCGAAGGTGGTGCCGTTGGCGGCGGTCAGCTTGCCCAGCCACGCCGGGGCGACGCCGGTGGCGGAGCCGTTGATCCACTTCAGTACCAGACCGGACAGCAGCGCGCTGACGCCCAGCGTCACGATGAGCGGCTCGACCTTGAAGCGGTACGACAGCACTCCGTTGACGAGTCCGCCCACCACGCCGACGGCCAGCGCGACCGCAACCGCGGCCCCGGTGGACCAGTGGTCGGTGCCGCACAGTTCGGCGATGATGACATTGCCGGCCGAGATGAACGCAGCGATGGAGAAGTCGATCCCGCCCACCAGGACGACGATGGTCTGCCCGGCGCCCGCGAGGCCCAGCAGCGAGGCGTTGACGAGGATCGCGTAGAGCACCCGCTGCGAGCCGAAGCCCTCGATGGTGCTCAGGCCGTAGATGTACAGCGCGGTGAGGGCGAGCAGTTGGAGCAGCGGGACCCGGCGCTGCCACTCGTTGAGCGTGTGGAGCAGGGGAACCCCGCCCCCTCCCGTCGTGGGGTCCGCGACCGCGGTCTCTGTGGTCATGCGACGGCCCTCCTGCGGGCGTTGGTCAACACGGCGCCCACGACCACGGCGAAGAGCAGCATCGCGCCGTAGATCGCGGTGGACCACAGGGTGGACACCCTCACCACGTTGAGCAGGTTGTTGATCAGGTAGATGCCGGCCGCGCCGAGCAGCGAGCCGAGCAGGGAGCCCCGGCCGCCGGCCAGCGAGGTGCCGCCCAGGGCCACCGCGGCGATGGCGAGCAGGGTGTACTGCGCGGACATGCTGGCCGCGCCCTCGCTGATGAGGGACATCAGGGCGATTCCGGCGATGCCCGCGTAGAGCCCGCCGAGGGAGTACGCGGCGATCCGGACCTTCGGCACGTTCACACCGGCGGAGAAGGCGGTGGCGTCGTCGCCGCCGACCGCGTACAGCGCCTTGACGAACGGCGTCCGGGACAGGGCCCACCAGATCAGCAGCGGGGCTCCGATGGTCAGCAGGGCGCCGGGGACCGGGCCGAAGGAGCCGGCCAGGTCCTTGGTCCACGAGGTGCTGCCGGAGGGGACGGTGTCGCCCTGTACCTGGGTGGCCAGACCGCCGATGACGATGTTGGCGCAGAGCGTGGCCACGACCGGCTGGAAGCGCAGTACGGCCACGAGGACGCCGTTGACCGCGCCGATCGCGGCGCCGATCGCCAGACAGACGGGGATCACCACGAAGGGCGAAGTGAGGCCGTTCGGGAGCAGGTTCGCCACGATGACGATGTCGATCAGGGTCAGCAGCGGGCCGATCGAGATGTCGATGCCGCCGCCGCCCGAGAGGATCGCCGGGGTGCTGGCCATCGCCGCGACGGCCAGCGGTGCGAAGGACGCGAGCACCGCCGCCCAGTTGCCGAAGGCCAGGAACGCCGGCTGGAGGGCGGTGTTGACCACCAGCAGGAGCAGTGCGAGCAGCCCGGCGAACGCGTACGGGCGCTTGCCGAGCAGGCCCCGCAGGAAATCGAGGGCATTCATGAGTCACCATCCGGGGAGGCGGAGCCGGCGACCGATGAGGTGACCGTGCGGCCGAAGAACGCGGCGACCAGGGACTGACGGGTCAGGGACCGGCGGTCGAGGGTCGTGGAGTGCGAGCCCTCACGGAAGACCAGGACGCGGTCCATGAGCTCGATGTGCTCGTCGACCTCCGTGGAGAGCATGACGACCGCGACACCGCGCGCGGTCAGCTCGTCGAGGAGGGCGTAGATGTCACGCTTGGCGCCGATGTCCACGCCCCGGGTGGGGTCGTTGAGCAGGAGCACGTCCGGGCGGCGGGCGAGCCAGCGGGCGATGACGACCTTCTGCTGGTTGCCGCCGGACAGGGTGGTGACGGGGTCGGACTCGCGGCCCATCCGGACCTTGAGGCCGGAGCGGTACTCCGCGAAGCGGCCCAGCGAGGAGGTCCGCGACAGCAGCCCGAAGCGGGTGTCCTTGTCCTGGGTCGCGGCCGAGAAGTTCTCCCGGATGGAGAGCGTCCCGAACAGGGCCTCGCCGCGCCGGTCGCGCGGTACGTACCCGATGCCGGCCGCCGCCGCCCGCTGCTCCGAGCGGATCTCGGTCTCGCCGCCCACCTCCACGCGGGCGACGGACCCCTCGCCCGCAGGGCCGTGCCACAGCGCCTTGATGAAGGCGTCCTGGCCGTGGCCCTCGAGGCCGGCCAGGCCGACCATCTCCCCGGCCCGCAGCTCGAAGTCGACCGGGTCGGCGTCCGTCCGCAGCCGCAGCCCCCGTACCCGCAGCAGTACCGGCGCGTCGGCGGCGGGGCCGCTGCGGTGCGCCAGCGCGCCGCCCTCGGGGATGTCGGTGAGGTGTTCGGCACCGGTCATCAGGCGCACCAGTTCGGCCGTGGTGGCGTCCTCGGCCTCCAGGGTGGCCACCGACTCGCCCGAGCGCAGGACGGACACCCGGTCGGAGATCGCGTCGACCTCGTCCATGCGGTGGGAGACGAACAGCACGGCCATGCCGGCCGCCTTGCGCCGGGCGATGGCCTCGAAGAGCCGGTCCCGGGTGGCCACGTCGAGCGCGCTGGTGGCCTCGTCCAGGATCAGCACCCTGGGCTCGCGGACCAGCGCGCGGGCGATGCCGCAGGCCTGCCGGTCGCTCAGCGAGAGCTGTTCGACCGGGGTGTCCAGGTCGGGTGCCTCACCGAGCAGTTCGCTCAGCACGGCGGCGGCCCTTTCCCGCTTGTCCGCCTCGGAGATCTTCCGCCGGAAGACCCCGTCGGCGCCGAGCCAGACGTTCTCCAGCACCGAGCGGGGGCCGACCACCAGAACCTCCTGGTAGACGGCCATCACCCCGGCCGCGATCGCCGCCGCGGGGCCGCCGAGGCGGACCGCACGGCCGCCGACCTGGTAGCCGCCGGAGTCCGGGGCGTGCACCCCGGTGAGTATCTTGACCAGGGTGCTCTTGCCGGACCCGTTCTCGCCCATCAGGGCATGGACCTCGCCTGCCAGAAGCCGGAGCGAACAGGACCGCAAGGCCCTGGTCGCCCCGAACGACTTGGCGAGACCGGTGACTTCGAGGGCCACCTGGCTCTGCTCGCTCAACGTACTTGCTCCCTACGAGCCGAAGAAGCCGTCGATGTAGCTCGTCTCCGCGAATGTCTGGCCGACATCGCCCACCGTGATGGTGGAGGCGTCACCGGTCTTGAAACTCGACTTCGAGAACTTCGACAGGTTGTCGCTCGTCACGAGCGGCGGATTGATGACGATGTCCGAGGCCTTGACCCCGTCACCGTCGAGCATGTGCTTGGCCACCTGGACGACGGCCTTGGCCAGTCCGTCGGCCGGGTTGTACAGGCCGACGCCCTTGTAGCTGCTCTGGTTGGCCGCCCAGTACGCCACTCCGCCCTTGGTGAGGCCGTTGTCGGCGACCGGCGCCACGGTGACGTTGGACTTCTGGAAGGCCGAGATGATGCCGGTGGTCATCGGGCCGCCCTCCAGGACGCCGCCGATGGTCCTGGTCGGGTTCGCCGCCAGGTACTGCTGGACCTTGGTCTGCGCGGTGGTGGGCGAGAAGTCGGTGTAGATCGAGTCGTCCAGCGTGATGCCGGAGCACTCCGCCAGCGCGGCCTTGGCACCCTTGAAGGTGTCCGTGTCGATCGGCACGCCCTTGATCCCGTGCACGCCGAGGATCGTGCCCTTGCCGCCCATCGACTTCGCCAGGGCGGCGGCCTGCGCCTCGCCCGCCGCGAAGGCGTTCGGCACGACGTTGACGGTGTTGGCGTCGGCCACGTTGTTCAGCACCGAGATGGACGGGATGCCGGCCTTGGCGGCCTTGTCGACGACCGACTCGAAGCCCGCGGCCAGCGGCTGGTAGATGATCAGGTCGACCTTGTCGGTGATCAACTGGTTGAACTGCGAGATCTGGTTGGTGACCTCGTTGGTGGACACCAGGTCGATGACCTTGTAGCCCTGCGCCTTGAGGTACTTCTGCAGCGCGGTGTTGATCAGCGTCTGGTAGGGGTTCACCAGCTGGGACTCGGAGATGCCGACGGTGATCGTCCCGGACTTCTTGCCCTCCCAGTTCGCCCACGCGCTCTTCTGCACGGTGCCGGAGTAGCCGCTGTACGCCGCGGCGTACTCCGAGCCCAGGGCCTTGATCAGGCCGGCCGTGTCGTTGTACTCCGCCGCCGGGACGGTGCCGCAGGACGAGGAGGACGAGGAGGACGAGTCGGAGCCGGCACTCGTGCTGTCGGAGCTCTTCTTGCTGCAGCCCGCCGCGGTGACGGTGAGCAGGGCCGCGGCACAGAGAGCGCCCGAGATCCGGACGGTGCGGTTGCGGTGCGTCGTGGCGGTGGCCGCGGTCGCTGGTCTTGCGGTCATCGTGGGGACTCTCCTTTGAGCCTGTGCGAGTCGGCGCCGGGTCACGGAGCGAAACGGCCCGACTAAATTGCACGGCAGCGTAAGAAGTGCCCGAAACGACGTACAAGGTCCTCAGTCATCGAGCCTGGGGATGGGTGGTATACCGGCCCCGTCCACGCCGCCCGGCCGCATCGCGGTCGGCCGCAGCTCGACCCGCCCCGGGCCGGGTCCTGTCACGGTGTCGCATGGCACACTCGGACCGGGTCGTCACAGGCGCCGGCATCGGGAGGAAGCACCTTGCTGACATTGGATTTGCACCCGATCTTCCGGAACAACCGCGACATCGAGCTCGCGTTGCGGCAGATCGTCTTCCAGGCGAAACGCACGGGGGAGCCCGTCGTGCAGATCATCCACGGAAAGGGCACCGGGCAGCTCAAGGGGCGCGTCCTCGCGTTCCTCGGCCAGAAGCACATCCGGAAGCTGTACGACCGCGTGGAGATCGACACGGGCAACACCGGCCGGATCCTGGTCCACTTCGCGCCACGCCCCTGAGCCGTCCGCCGGGTCCCGCGGTCCGCACGCCATGCCCAGGACGCAGCTGACACGGCATCAGGGAAGGCCTGGGAACAACGGGAAGGTCGCTTCGCCGGGCCGGAGGGGAGGAGCACGGTGTTCGTCGAGATCGTCTTCGCCGGTCTGCCCATCGACAGCGACGAGGTCGAGGAAGCGCTGGAGGCCGCGTTCGGCCCTGACGGCGAGATCGCGGGTGCGGGGAGCGGGATGGGACGCTGTCATCTCGACCTGGAGATCGAGGAGACCGCCGATCGCGACGTGGCACTGGAGCGGGTTCGCTCCGTGCCGGCCGGGCTCGGCGTGCAGGAGTACGCGTCGTTCGACGTCAGCGGCTGATCACGCGACGAGCAGTGGTCGTCCGCCCCGGCGTGTGTCGGTGTCGTGCCGGCGACGGTGAACTGCCGCTGCAGGCCGACGCGGGTGCCGGCATCATCGGCGAGACCGTCCCCGGGGCGGCCGGATCGGCGTCGGACAAGGTCCGAGCGCACGCTGTGGGCGGCGCCGGGCACGTGCCCGGCGCCGCCGCTCGGCGGGGCGCGGCGCGGCGCTGCCGGGAGGGCAGAGCCCGGTCCTGTCTCCGCCGGCGAGCGCGTCCACGGCTCCGGCTACCGGCCGGCGCCGGGCCCAGGGTGCAGCAGGGAGTCGAGACCGTGGCGGCGGTTGCCCAGCACGCGCCGGGACGTCTCGGCCTCCGCCGCCCCGCTGAACGCTCCGCCGGCGCGGGCGGTGACCGCGGCCTTGGCATCGGCGCCGATCAGGTCCCTGTTGATGGCCGCCGCAGCCTGTGTCCCTGATGCGGCGGCGGCCGGGACACCCGCCAGCAGGTCCGTGACGTTGCCGGCGGCCCATACTCCCTCGACGCCGGTGAATCCGGACTCGTCGGTGACCAGCCGCACGCCCAGCCCCATGGGGTGCTCCGTCACCGGTAGACCCAGCTCGGTCAGGAAGCCGGCCCGCGCCACGAAGCGCGGCGCCACCACCAGCGCGTCCACCGCGACCGACCGGCCCGAGGCCAGACGCACGCCCGACAGCCGGTCCTGACCGTCGACGTCCAGGCCGCGGACCTCACCGTCGACCACCCCGACGCCGAGCGCGGCCAGCTGCTCCCCCTGCTCCGGCGCCGGCTCGCCGCCGGTGTGCAGGAACAACGTCACCTCTGACGTCAACTGCCGGAACAGCAGCGCCTGGTGGAACGCCGCCGGGCCGGTGCCCAACACGCCGACCGCCGCATCGCGCACCTCCCAGCCGTGGCAGTACGGGCAGTGCAGCACGTCGCGCCCCCACCGCCGCGCAAGGCCCGGGACACCGGGGAGCTCATCCACCAGCCCCGTGGTCACCAGAACCCTCCGCGCGATCGCCCGCCTCCCGTCCTCGGCGCCCACCACCAGACGCCCGTCCTCACGGCGGACCCTCTCGACGCGGCCGGGGACGATCCGCCCGCCGTACGAAGAGACCTCCTCCCGCGCCAGCCGGAGCAGCTCCAGCGGCGCGATGCCGTCCCTCGACAGCAGGCCGTGCGCCGCCGAGGCCGGAGCATTGCGCGGCTCACCCGCATCGATCACCAGGACCGACCGACGGACCCGCGCGAGCGTCAGCGCGGCCGACAGACCCGCCACACCACCCCCGACCACCACGACGTCCCACACCCGACCGGCTGCCTCGTCCCACTCCGTCTCGTTCATACCGCGACACTGCGGCCCCTTCTTCGCCGACAGCAAACGTCCATGCCGTTTCGGCAAAAAACGTCAGCGGGCCGAGCCGCAGCGCCGAGGTCGTCACATGCCCTGCTCTTTCGGCGGCCGGCGGTGACGCCCCGGGAGTGCGAGAGGGGAGGCCGGCCGGAACCGCTCGCCCCTTGTGGTCGTCTTGTGCGCTGACTGTGTACGAAGCGGGGGTACGGGGGGACGTTGTGACGCGGAAACTGACGAATGCCGCTCTGCTGGCGGTGGCCATGGCGACGGTGCTCGGGGCCTCGGCCTGCGGCGGGGCAGCCGGTGCGGCCCCCGGAAGCAGCGGCGGGACACGCCCCGCGCATGGTACGACGGAGTCCGAGGCGCCCTCCTCCGGAGGCGGGGTGTCGTCCGAGTCGGCGTCGGCGTCGGCGTCCGGCGGCAGCATGGGGACGCTGTCCGGGGTCGCGCGGACCGCGGCGTCGTCCACCACCAGGAACGTGCCGTGGAACCTGGACATTCTGGACCAGCGGTCGCGGCCGCTGAACGGGAAACTCGCCACCACCGCCACGGGCAAGGGCGTTCACGTCTACGTGATCGACACCGGGATGGACATCGGCCACAAGGAGTTCGGCGGACGCGCCCACCTCGGCGCCGACTTCGTGGGCCCGCAGGACTCCGGCGACTGCTTCAGCGAAGCGGGCGTCGGCCACGGCACGTTCGTCGCGGGCATCATCGGCGGGGCGAAGTACGGGGTGGCGCCCAAGGCGGAGCTCGTACGGGTGCAGGGCGTCCTGTGTGAGAGCGACGGCGGCGGCTCCCCGGCGGCGGCCGAGGCGGCCTTGGTGAAGTCGGTCAAGTGGGTCACCGCGCACGCCCAGAAGCCCGCGGTGGTGAACATGTCGCTCAACCTCGACCACCGGTCGGCGGCCCTGGAGTCCGCCGTGAAGAAGATGGTCGACGCGGGGATCCCGACGGTGGTGTCGGCCGGCAACTTCCACGACGACGCCTGCAAGCACTCCCCGGCCGGCGTCCCCGGCACGATCGTCGTCGCGGCCTCCACCCCGAACGACCGCCCATGGAGCGACGGCGGCTCCTACGGATCGGGGTACGGACGCTGCGTGGACCTGTACGCACCCGGCCAGAAGGTGACCGCCGCCCTCGCCGGCGGAGGTACGACCACGGAGGACGACGGCGCCACCTCCTGGGCCGCGCCGCACGCGACAGGCGTGATCGCCCTGTACCTGTCGGCACACCCCCACGCCACGGCCGACCAGGTCCACGTCTGGCTCGACCACACAGCCACCCGAGGTGTCCTGCGCGGCGTCCGCTCCGACACCCCCAACCGGCTGCTCAACACCGGCGGCCTCTGACCTCGGGCGCAAGAAGGCCCTGTCCGGCCTCGCCGTCAGTACCCGTGGGGAGGCCGGTTGGGGTCGAACTGCTGGACCTTCTTGGCGAGATCGGAACCGTCGACGGCGACCCCGTACCGGCTGCGGACGTACCGCATCGCGGCGGCGATGCATGCCACGGGGTCGTAGATGTTCACCGAGGTACCGGGAGCGTGGCGCTGGGCGAACGTCTGCGGGATGCACTGCACGATGCCGCGGGAGCACTGGAAATGTGTGAGCGCGCCGTTCAGCCTCACGATCGGTTCGTGGAGCCGATAGCCGTCCCCGAAGTCCTTGACCTTGCTGAAACCGGGAGGCGTCCTGGCGTTGGAGTCCCACAGATTACAGGCGTTGGGATTGCCGGACGACTCGCGCGCGACGGCTGTCCGGAAGCCCTTCACCCAGAAGTCGCTCGCCCGGACTCCGGCCACCGTGCTCGCCTGCGCGATCCAGTCCTCCAGCGTGCCCTCGGACGTACACCGGTGGAACGTCACCTGCGTCGGGTGGATCTGCCCCATGACCTCGACGCCGGCGCCATCGGTCGTCCCGCCCGCCGGGAAACCGGCACGCACCCGGAACAGCCCGGCGCGCTGCCCGAGTTCCGTCAGCGACTGTTCTCCGGGTGCCCCGACGGCGTCACCGCCCGAGAGGTGCAGCACCGTACGGCGAAACTCGTCGTAGAGCCCCTGAGTGGCGGTCTCGAAGATCCCGCGCTCATCGGTCACGTCCGTGTGCATGACCCTCCTCAGCCCGTCCTGCACCAGCGCCACATCGGCCTTCGGGCTGGCGTTTCCGCCGGGCTGCTCCCGCTCCTCCTGGGCACTGTGCGTCGAGGCCCAGACCACCTGGTTCAGGCTGACCCAGGGCTGCTCCGCGGCCGGGGACGAACCCGCCCTGACACTGAACAGCTCGGACTGCCTGCCCAGTTCGACCAGTTCCTGAGTGCTGGGAACGCCGTGGCCGTCCGCCTCGGGGTGGCCCAGCTTCTCCATGCGGAACCGTTCGAAGAGCTCCTGTGTCTCCGCCTCGAACACGGAGTGCGGGTCGGCCGGTGCCACGCCCATGACGTGCTCCAACGCGTCCTGCACGAGCGCGACATCGTCCGCCGTGGAGCCGTCGCCGTTTCCCGCGGCCTGCTCCTCGGCCGTGGGGTGGGAGGCCGCCCAGGCGAGCTGTTTCGAGGACACCCACGGCAGCGCCTCTTCGGCCTCTGCCATGGGCGGTGCAACGGACTCACGGGACGAGGCAGCGGCCAAATAGGTGTATCCGGGCTTGTTCCTCAAGCCTGGATCAGCCGTGACGATTCCCTCCGTGAATTGCGGCAGCCCGTATCCGTAGAGATAACTGTCCCGGCGGGCACGCTTTTTCAGGTACACCCCGTCGCCCTCGGACGAACCGTTGGCGTTGGTGTTCCCTTCGATGGTGTAAGCGAAATCCGCGTCGTACTGGTAGACGAGTCCGACGTGAGTGCCTCCCGAGTGACCGAAGAACACCATCGCCCCGATCGCTGGATAGTACGAGAACCTGCCGCGGCTCTTGTACCAGCTGACAGCCGTCGGGCAATAGGCGGTCACAGGTGCCAGACTCTTCATGCCCGCCTGTTGGAAGGCCCAGGACTGAAAGGTCTGACACCATGACTTGTCCTGTGACCACTCCAGTCCGGGAACGGCTGGGGAAAACTTCTGATGGTTGTTGTAGTGGCCGTTCGAGAAGCCCTCGTGGTATCCCACTTCGGTCTTCTCGATGGCGATGAGGGTGTCGGCCTGACCCATTGTGTTCCATCTCCCTTCCCGCGGACTGCGGGCCCAGAGAACGACGGAACACGAACGCGCGCGCGGAGGAACGCGAGAGACACCTACGGGAATTCGGCCACCGGTCACTGGGCTCGCGCGGCCGTTGTGCTCATGCTATAGCCGGTGCTGCGCTGCCGCATCTGCGAAGCATCTCGGAAAGCGTCCAGGACGCCCCCCGGCGTGGACGCGGCAGGCAAGAGCACCGGAACCGCGACCGCCCGCTCGTCCGTTGTGATCGGCCGCTGTATTGCTTGACTTCGCCGAGTGTGCAGATGCACTCTGATAAAGACGCTACGCATGTGCCATGCGTCAGTTGCGAACATCTCCTTCACCGACCCAACTCTCCTGGTTCGGTGCCGCCGTTCTCTCAGGAACACGGCTCAGGGATTTCGTGCCGCCATGCGACGGCGTCCACCCGCAACTCGCAAGGGAGTGAGGAATGCAACTCGTCACTCGTGCTGAGTGGGGGGCCAAACCACCCCGATCGCCCCTCGTGAACATCGCGTCCACTCGCGGTGCGAAGGTCCACTATGAGGGCGCCCCCGTCCCATCCGATCTCGCCAAGCCGGAAAACCATCCCAAGTGCGCCGGCCGAGTTCGGGACATCCAGGCGGCTCATCTGGCGAACCTCAAGGAGAATTACTCCGACATCGCCTACAGCTTCGTGGTCTGTCCGCACGGGAGTGTTTTCGAAGGGCGCGGTCTGCACAAACTGCAAGCCGCGAACGGCAACCACCAGCTCAACCTGAACCACTACTCGGTGTGCGCCATGGTGGGCGACTCCGGCCTCACCCGTCCGACCGACGCTCAACTGGGCGGCATCCGCGACGCGATCGACCTGCTGCGGGCGAAGGGCGGCGCCGGGGCGGAGATCAAAGGCCACCGCGACGGCTTCGCCACCCAATGCCCCGGCGACCCGCTGGAGACATGGGTGAACAACGGCGCTCCACGGCCCGGGGCCACACCTGCCGGTATCAGCGTCAGCCTTTCTCATGTCGTCGCGGCCGCACACACCGACCCGGGTGCCGCCCAGGGCCACACGTCGTTCCCGGCGGATGTCAGACCCGTGGAGGCCGCCCTGGTCGCGGAGGGGCTGCTGGACCCGACGTTCGGCAGTGACGGATCCTTCGGGGCCCACACCGTCGACGCCTACGCGGCTTTCCAGCGTCGCGAGGGGTTCACCGGAGCGAACGCCGACGGCATCCCGGGCGAGTCCACCCTCACAGCGCTCGGCAGCCGGCACGGGTTCACCGTCGCCGCCTGACTCCGAGACAACGGGCTCATCCCCCAGGGGGCCGACATACAGCCCATCTCGCGGACCGTGCGCATACGACAACAGAGCTGGCCGGCTGATGGTCGGCCAGCTCGTTGTGTCAGTAGGCCAGTTCGTCGTATCACCGGTCTTCGTCTTCGTCCTGGCCTCGGCGTGCACCACGCCTTCCGCGGCCGTCAGTGCGTTCTCGGAAAACTCGGTTGATCCAGATCCTGACGTAGGAATACTTGCTGTCGTCACAGTTGATCCGGTCTGCTTCCGGCGTTGCGCATGGGACTGGTGGGAGGGCCTGCGGGAATGACCATGCACGATGACCAAGTGGACGTGACCACTGACATCGTTGCGACCCTGATCCAGGAACAGTTCCCTCAGTGGAGCGGCAAGGCGATCCGGCTCCTGTCGTCGACCGGGACGGTCCACGCCATCTTCCGTATCGGGAACGACCTCTCCGCGCGCTTCCCACTGCGTCTGGCCGATGCTGCCGAGGTACTGGCGGTTCTGGAACGGGAAGCCCGGGCGAGCGCGGAGCTGGCACAGGTGTCCCGGTTCCCCGCCCCGGAACCCGTCGCCCTGGGAAAGCCTGGACCGGGTTACCCCATGCCGTGGTCGGTCCAGACATGGCTGCCGGGAACGGTCGCCTTTGATGCCGACCCGAGTGGCTCGGACGCCTTTGCCGAGGACCTCGCGGCCTTCATCGCAGCCCTACGGGACGCCGAGACCGGCGGACGGCTTTTCAGCGGCGAAAATCGTGGCGGTGTTCTCGCCCACCACGACGAATGGATGGCGAAGTGCTTCGAGGAGAGTGAGGAGCTGCTCGACGTGCTCGACGTGTCCCGGCTGCGCCGGGTGTGGAGCCGCTTTCGGGAGTTGCCACGCACGGGTGCCGACGTGATGAGCCATGGTGACCTGATTCCCGGCAATGTGCTCGTCGCGGGAGACCGCCTCGGCGGGGTACTCGACACCGGCGGCTTCGGCCCGGCCGACCCCGCGCTGGATCTGGTCGGCGCCTGGCACCTGTTGGAGTCGGGCCCGCGGGAAGTGCTCCGGCGGACACTGGGCTGTGACGATCTGGAGTGGGAGCGCGGCAAGGCATGGGCGTTCGAACAGTCGATGGGTGTCGTCTGGTACTACGCCGAGAGCAATCCGACGATGAGCGGAATGGGACGCCGGACACTCGACCGCATTCTGGAGTCGATGGAGTGATGTCGCCCCACCCGCGACTCTGCGCGGGACTGCTTCGCAGTCCGGTGCAGTGGTACGACGGCGATATGGGCGAGAGACCGCCTCGACGGGCTCTGGTGCGACAGGGATTTCCCAGGACGACCGCGCCGACCGACTGCCGTGCACGATGCCGTCGGACACGACACCGCCGGGCAGCGGGACGCGGTCAGCCGCCTCAACGCACGTGAAAACCCGGCGACTTCGGCGATCGTCCCCGGGATACTGGTCGCCCATGGATGAGGTCGAAGTCGTCGTCGCCCATTCCGAGCGTGCGACGCTGCGCGTCGGCGACGTGTTCCTGAAGGTGGACGTCGATCAGGCGCGCGTCGACGTCGAGGTCGAGGCGATGGCCCTCGCGCCGGTCCCGACCCCGGAGGTCCTGTGGCGCAAGCCGCCCGTGCTCGCGATCGCCGCACTCCCGGGGACGACGCTCGGCAGCCTCGGCGGGCCGTCGACCGGGTCGCCGGCGGCATGGGCCGCGGCGGGCGCCGCCATCCGTAGGCTGCACGACGCGCCGCTGCCGCCCTGGCCCGGCCGGGGCCACGACGAGCTGGCGGCGGAGCTCGACGACGAGTGCGAGTTGCTCGTGACGAACGGCGTCCTGCCGGCCGACCTGGTCACCCGCAACCGTCAGGTCGCCGAGGCCGCGCTGCGGCCGTGGACTCCGGCGTTCACGCACGGCGACCTGCAGATCGCACACGTCTTCGTCGACGGCGACGAGGTCACGGGCATCATCGACTGGTCCGAGGCGAGCCGGGGCGATGCCCTGTACGACCTCGCCACCTTCACGCTCGGCCACGAGGAGCACCTGGACGACGTCATCGCCGGCTACGGCACCGACGTCGACCTCGACGTGATCCGCGCGTGGTGGTCGTTGCGAAGCCTGCTGGTGGTTCGCTGGCTGACCGAGCACGGCTTCGACCCCTCCGCGCCGGGCTGTGAGGTCGACGTGCTGAGATCCCGGATGTGAGGCTGCACGGGCCGGACCGCCACGTATGCGTTCCGACGGATCGAGCAGGCCATCCCCACGCCGATCGCCGACTTCCCGGCCGCCAGGTCGGCGCCGTGCTCGCCGCCGTGCGGGATGCGCGCGTTCCTGCCCATGCAGTCCCGGCGCCCCGCCCGGTCCGCGCCCTGATCCCTGGTGAGTGCCCGCCGGCCGCGGTATGGCGGCTGTGGGCGGGTTCGACCTCGTACGCGAAGGCGGAAGACGTGCTGATGCGGCTGCTGCGCGAGCTGGACACCTGATCGGCAGCGTCGGCCGCCACCGTCCCGATGTGTTCGCACGGCCTCGGTGCGACCGAGGTGCGACCGAGGTGCGGGCGAGGCCCTGTGGGGGCAGTGCGGATCCTCGACCACTGTGGCGGCTTGGTCATCTGATGTTAGAGGTCCTGCTGATCCATTGGGCCAGCGTGAGCCTACCGGCGAGGGTCGTGCGGGTCGGCCTGTGCCGACGGGGCGGCACGTGGCTGTGCTCGGCCCGGCCGTCCGGGTGCGCGTGCTGGCGCCCTCGGGTGCCGCAGGCCAGGGAGTCGCGGAGGAGGGACAGGTGCGGAGGTACGGCTGCAAGGCAGTCATGCCCGTACGGGGCCGGCACCGCTCCCTGCTTGTCGGCGGTGAAGGACAGATCGTCGACGGCCGTCCTGTCGTAGTCCGTGGTCGGGCTCTGGGTTTCGATCATGGTGAGACCTCCGTTCGTCATCTCACCTTCGCCCAGGAAGGGCCCCTCGCGCGTCGTCCTCCCGCAGTGATTCCCGGCTACCACGGCCGCGGTATCCGGCACGCCTGCCTACCGCCGGGAAAGCCATGGGCATACCGAGGCGCACAGCGGGCCGACGACTATGCGGACACCTGCGATTCCGGTTCGGTGCCCGGACTGACCAGTCCGCACTGGTAGGCGATGACCACAAGCTGCGCCCGGTCGCGGGCCGCCAGTTTGGTCATGGCCCGGTTGACGTGGGTCTTGGCGGTCAGCGGACTGACGAACAAACGTTCGGCCATCTCGTCGTTCGACAGGCCCAGTGCGACGAGCCCCACGACATCGCGTTCCCGCCCCGTCAGGCACTCCAGCCGCTCGTGCACCCCCGCCGGGCATGGTTCCGGCTGCGACAGGAAGCGTTTGATCAGCGCGCGGGTGGCCGTCGGCGAGAGCAGAGCCTCGCCGGCGGCGATCGTGCGCACGGCCTCGATCAGCTCCTCGGGGCGCGCACCCTTCCCGAGAAAACCGCTCGCGCCCGCGCGCAGCGCCTCGGCAACGTGCTCGTCGTCCTCGAACGTGGTCAGGATGAGGACCCTCACGGCCGCGAGGTCTTCGGACTCGCTGATGAGCCGGGTGGCGTCGAGGCCGTCCATCTCCGGCATGCGGATGTCCATCAGGATGACGTCCGGGTGCCGGTCACGCGCCAGTTCCACCGCTTCCAGCCCGTTGGATGCCTCACCCACCGTCTCCATGTCGTCCGTGGAATCGAACAGCATCTTGAAAGTGCCCCGCAGCAGGGCCTGGTCATCGGCAATCAGCACGCGAATCGTCATGCCCGTCTCTCCTGGGTGGTTCGCCGAACATCTGGCAGGGGCGCAACGGCAGGTCGGCCGTCACGGTGAAGCCGCCCTCCGGGCGCAATCCGGCGTGCAGCCGGCCCCCGACGGTGGCCGCCCGCTCCCGCATCCCGATCAGACCGTGCCCCGTGCCCTCAGGAGAGGGATGTCCTCCGGTTCCCCCGTCGTCCTCAAGGGTGATCGTCAGCCGCTCAGGGTGGTAGTGCAGGATCAGTCGGGCGCGGTCGGCCCCGGCGTGCTTGCGGACGTTGGTCAGGGCTTCCTGCACGATGCGGTACGCGGCCAGATCGACCGCCGGAGCCAGTGGTGCGGCGATGCCGCGCCGGGTGTGGCTGACGGCCAGGCCGGTGCGTTCGAAGGAGGCCAGCAGCGCCGGTATCTGAGCAAGGCCCGGCACTGGATCCCGCGAGGCCACCGGATCGCCGGACTGCCGAAGCAGCCCCACGGTCACCCGTAGTTCGTCGAGCGCGGACCGGCTGGTGTCTCGGATGTCCTCCAAGGCGGCCAGGATCTGTTCCGGCCGCCGTTCCGCCAGATGCGCGGCCACGCCCGCCTGAGCGTTGATCAGGGCGATGTGATGCGCGACCACGTCGTGCAACTCGCGTGCGATCCGGACTCGTTCGGCCGCCACCCGCTGCTGCGCCTCCTGTTCGCGCGTGCGTTCCGCGTGTTCCGCACGTTCCTCCACGGCTGCCACGTAGGCGCGGCGTGAGCGCACCCCGTCTCCGACGGCGGCGGGCAGCGCCGTCCACGCCAGCATCGCCGCGTTGTCGGGGTCCAGCCACGAGTGCGGGGCGCGCGCAATGGCAGCGCCGACCAGAACGGCAGCCGAGGCGGAGGCAGCGGCCCAGGCCGTACGCCGGTCGGTCAGCGCGGCCACGGCGTACACGGACACCAGAACCGGGCTGATCACCAACGGACTCTCCCGGAACCCAAGCACCAGAAAGCCCAGCCCGCAGCCGACTGCGGTGGCCAGTACGCCGAAAGGATGGCGACGTCGCCAAGCCAGGGCGGAGCAGCCGACGCCGGCCAGCACCACAGCAGGCCACCACAGAGAGAACTCGTGTTCGTCCGGATCGATCGAAGCAGCCACGACGGACAGCACGAACAGGACAGCCAGGCCCAGTGCCTCCCGCACACTGACACCGGCCGACACTCCGTGCCTGCAGCCGTTGATCACCGCCATGCCACCACCGTAGGGTCGGCAGCCGGATCGAGCATCGTGGCAGCCGGTCCTCGACTCCGCGGTCGCTCAACGTGGCCTCCCGCCGGTTCGTGTGCTTCCTCGCGGGCTTCGGCGAGCAGGTGCTCCGCGAGGTGTCGTGCCGGGGCGGCGCTGTGTGCGGTGAGCAAGTCCGGTGCCGGCCGTACGGTGATGACACCCTGGACGCGGACCAGCGCCGCCAGAGCGGTGGCCGCCGGAGAGGGGTCGTCCGCGGTGAGCGCGAGCTCCCTCAGCGGCTCGGGCCGGCCGCACCCGTTGTCGCCGGGCAGCCACCGCGCCGACAACCGGGTCGGCCGGCCCGAGCCGGTCTCGTGCGGCCTCGCGGCTCATTGCCGAACCGTCGGCCCCCACGGAACGCGGTTCGCGCGTCCGGCCCGCCACCAGCGGGGTGCCACATCACTGGGCGTTCCAACCTGCGAACGTGAATTCACCTGCCGTTGCTCTCGAGAGCGTTCACCACCCGAGCGCGTCCTCGTCGGCTCGCGCGTCCCAGGCCGGCGTGACCGGGCGCGCTTCGTGGCAGGTGAAGCCGAGTCGGGTCAGGGCCCGGCGGATCTCACCCGTGGTGAAGTCCCGGCGGTTCCGCTTGGTGATCACTTCCCCGACCTGCATCACGGGGTACACGCGGCGGCCGATGGTCACGGACACGCCGGTGACGGGCTCGGGTGTGATGCCGCTCATGGACTGTTCGACCTCACTCTTGATCAGGTCGAAGGGGAATCCGGCGATGACACAGCGCAGGGCTGCCTCCACAGGAGTGGGGAAGAACACCGGAGAAGCCGACGGCTCGACGGCGGCCGGACGACGGTCAGGGCGTGAGAGCGAGAACGCCCAGGGCGTAGCCGTGTTCGCCGATCACGGGGGACACGACCAGCGCCCGGACCCGCATGGCGGCCTCCGCGTCGCCGAGTACGGATGCGGACGAGGTGAACGGTCCGCGGTCGAGCGGGATGTCCCGCAGCCGCGTCCGGGCGCCGTACCATGAGCCGCCGCGGTGCGCTCCTCCCACGGCCGCCGGCCCGGCTCCTGCGATGCCGGCCGACGGATTCCCTGCCCTCGGGGCGTCCTTCGACCGGTGCGGCGAGGACGACGGGCACGCCGGAGGGGGTCCGGGCGCCGGTGATGCGCTGCAGCTCGGCCTCGTGCTCCGGTCCGCACCGTGCCGTGCACCCGGACACCGAGGATTCGCCACCAGTCCCGGGGCAGGCCGGAGAGGAGCTGCGGGAGTTCTGCCGGGAGACCGGAGGCGCGCGGCCACCATGCGGGCGCGCGGGCGGACGCCGGACTCCCCGGGCCCGGTGCTGCCGACCCAGTCGCATCCAGGCCGAGGCCACTGAGTCGCTGTCTACGTCCGGTGCAGGTGATGGCTTCGCCGCAGAGTGCAGCTGACCAGCGGGACGAAAGGCGTACCCGGTCATTCAGCGCCCGCGGACTCCGAAGCGGGCCCGCCCTGCGGGCGGAACCATCCGTGGTCGGACAAGGAACCGGGTTGAGGTCACAGCAATCGGTCGACCAGCCCGTCGATGTAGTCCGGGGTGAGCGGGACCATGCCGAACAAGACGCGGATGTACATCGGGGCCAGGATGTGGTCCAGCACGTCGAACACGCCGGGTGCGTGCTCGCCACGGTCGCGGGCGCGATCGAGCATGGACTGCAGTTGCCGGGTGCGTTCGGCGCGAAGGTCGGCACCAGCCTGCAGGCCCTGCTGACCGCTGCTCGACAGGGCGACGGCCAGGTGCAGCACCGCCGGTCCGTCGGGTCCGGTGATCTCACGGGCCACTTGGGCCGCGTAAGTGCGCAGGTCGCCGGCCAGGCTCCCGGTGTCGGGCATCGGCGACTGCGCGTTGAGGCGGGTGAGTGCCACGTCGGTGAGCAGGGTTTCCAGGTTGCCCCACCGGCGGTAGATGCTGCTGTCGGCTACGCCTGCGCGGGCTGCGACCTCGCCGACGGTGAAGTTGCCGTAGCCGCGCTCGCTGATCAACTCGGTGACTGCCTGGTGCACCTGCACGCCGACGCGGGCGCTGCGCCCGCCGGGCCGCCGGGCTCGCTGTTTCTCGCTCACGCCCCCACATTAACGCAGCCGAGACTTGCGTTTACGGCACAGGCCCTCCTACAGTCACCTAACGCAGTCAACGACTGCATTAGGGCGCTCGGTGTATCGCCACCTGTGTCGACCGTGGCCGGGCGCAACCAACGATTGAGGGGGACCCATGGCTGCAGCGCATGCGACCGTAGGCAGCCGATCAAGCCGGACCGTGCTGCTCACGGTGACCTGCCTGGGCCAGTTCATGGTCCTGCTCGACAACACGATTGTTGGCGCGGCGCTGCCCGATATGCAGCACCGGCTGCACACTCAGTTGACCGGCCTGCAGTGGATCGTCGACGCGTACGTACTGCTCGTCGCCATGCTGCTGCTGTCCGGCGGTGTCTTCGCCGACCGGTTCGGCCGCAAGCGGGTGTACCTGACCGGCGTGGCGGTGTTCACCGCCGCGTCGGTGGTGTGCGCCCTCGCGCCCTCGCTCGGCTGGCTGATCGTCGGCCGGGTGCTGCAGGGCATCGGGGCCGCGGCACTGAGCCCTGCCTCGCTCGCCCTGCTCGCCGCCGCCCATCCCGTGCCGCAAGAACGTGTCAAGGCGATCGGGCTGTGGGCCGGATTCAGCGGAATCGGTCTGGCCGCAGGCCCCGTGGCCGGCGGTGTGCTGACAGACGCCTTCGGCTGGCCCGCCATCTTCCTGGTCAATCTGCCCATCGGCGTGGTCCTTCTGCTGGTCGGTCTGCGCAGCCTCGAAGAGACCCGCAATCCGGGCGCCCCCGCGATCGACATCCCGGGCACGGTGCTGTCCGTCCTGGGGGTGGGAGCGCTGGCCTACGGGCTGATCGAGGGTGGTGCCCGCGGCTGGACGTCGCCGGTGATCCTGGGCAGCTTCGCCGCCGCGGTGATCCTCCTCGCCGCCTTCGCCGCCGTCGAAGCGCGTCGTTCCATTCCGATGCTGCCGTTGCGGCTGTTCCGGCAGCGCCTGTTCACCGTGTCCAACACCGCCATGACCGTGGTGGGGTTCGCGCTCATGGGTTCGTCGTTCTTCTTCTCCCAGTTCTTCGTGTACGTTCAGGGCAGCTCGATCCTCCGCGCCGGCCTGCAGACCCTGCCGGTGTCCCTCGCCATGGTGATCGTCAGCCCGTACGCGGCTCGGCTCGCCGCCCGGTACGGCTTCCGCGTCGTGGTTACCACCGGCCTGGCCCTGGCCGGCCTGGGACTGCTGGCGCTCGGCATGGTGCACGCCGACACCGGCTACGCGAATGTGTGGTGGCGGCTGGGAGTTGTCGGCATCGGCTTCGCCCTCACCATGTCCCCACTGACGGGAGCCGCCATCCAGGCGGTCAGCCAGCAGGAAGGCGGCCTAGCGTCAGGCATCAGCAGCACCACCCGGCAGATCGGCGCGGTGCTCGGCGTGGCGGTACTCGGAGCCGTCGTCCGCTCCCGGCAATCCGGCGGCGCCTCCTTCGGGACCGGCCTCGACAGCGCCTTCGTCGCCTCCGGCACCGTCACTCTGGCCACCGCCGTGTTCACCGGTCTGTGGCTGGCGAGGTCCAAGCCCGCGGAAGGCTCCGCTGCGCCGCGACGTTCCACTGATCCAGGTGCGGGCACCACCTCGAACGAGGCTTCTGTGAACAGCCGTTGACCATGACAACCTCCTTGGCCGGGAGAAGCGGCTGCGCGCCGAAGCGTCGACACCACCATGCCGCTGCCGAGGACCCCTGGACGAACGCTGAGCCGCTGAACGCCACCGCCTTGTACCTGGCGGCGCTTGTGACTGCAAGAACAACTCCGGCACGAGCGGGGCTACGACTGGAACTGGCGGCCGGTCACGGCCTCGCTCGCACCGTCTGCGCACTCTGCCCCGTCCCTGGCCACAGGATCCGCGTACGTATGGGTCCAACACGCTGCACTTGAGAGGGAACACCCTTCTGAGGACGACGTCATCGGTTCCTTGCCGGGCGGTGCTCGGCGCTCTCATCGGCGAAGACGCAGAGCCGGCTGATGCCGTCGCGACAGCTGTCCGGCGTGCCGTGGTGCTCCTTGCGGGGCTGTCCGTCGATCCACTGATGCCAGAGGCCGTCCGCGGTCAGGAATCGGGCTGCTTGATCGGCACGGAGCTTGGCGTCGAGGTGGAGGAGCGCGCCCAAGGCGGCCGGCTGGTCGTAGGAGAGTTCGGGGCGTCGCAGGTAGCGATCGAGGTAGGCAGCCAGCAGTTCCGCGTCGGCGGGAGTCGCGAACGTGGCGAAGGTGACGCAGTAGGCCGAGCCTGCGAAGCAGACCTCGCTGGCAAGCAGCATTTCGCCGAGACGTTCGCGGAACTCAGTTCTGCGGGCGACGGCGATGAGCCAGGCTGCGGTTTTGCGTTCGCGCCACCCGCCTTCCAGCAGGATGGTCAGATCGCGGGGCGTGATATCGCCGGCGGCCTCGCCGAGCTCTCGTCTGAACTCGGTGCGTTCAGGCTCGGTCATGCGCATGAGAGGGCCGCCGAGTTTGAGGTATCGCCTGTCGGGCGTGACGTAGCGGTGGACAAGGGCGAGCAGCTCGGGGTCCTCGTCGGCGTAACGCATGGCCGCATCCTGACCTGGGCGAAGCCGTTCGACCAGTTCTTTCTCAGTCGCACTGGTCAGTCGGCCGACCCGCCGTGTGGTTCGCCGAGGTCGTCGAGGAGGCTGGTGCTGCGGTCGGTGACGCGCTGGTGGCGATCGATCTCCCGCAGCGGTGCCCGGGGGCGGCGCAGGAACGCCTGGCCGAGCAGCCGACCTGCCGCAGGAAGGCACTCCCCGGTGCGAAATACTCTCCCGATGAGTTCACGCACTTCCCCGATCAGTCAGCCGATCACGATACGGAGGGCCGTCGCGCGGGATGCCAAACGGCTCACGCGGATCGTGCGTGGTTCAGGTGCCTACGAGGGTAAGTACGCAGCCGCAGCCGAGGGCTACCGGGTCGGTCCTGATTACATCGAGACCCACCGCGCCTTCGTGGCCGTCGGCGCCGACGAGCATGGAGGACGGGTCCTCGGGTTCTACTCGCTCGTCCTCGCTCCACCGGAGCTCGACCTGCTGTTCGTCGTCGGCGAAGCGCAAGGACGGGGTATCGGACGGCTGCTCGTGACGCACATGCAGTCCGAGGCCCGTGCCGCCGGGCTCGACCGTGTCAAGGTCGTGTCGCATCCTCCCGCCGAGGACTTCTACCACCGCGTGGGTGCGGTGCGGATCGGGACCGCGTTCGCGAACCCGCCGGCCGTGCAGTGGGACCGTCCCGAACTCGAGTTCCGTATTCCTCCGGAATGACGCGGTGTGCCGGTTGGCAGGGAACCGGCTTCGCCTGCATGGTGGCCGGCATTCAGTGCCGCTGAACGCCGCGCGCTCCGTGTGCGCCGTCGCCTCTGCCCTGACGGGGGGATCGCCTGCGTCAGCGGCCTCTCCCGGCGGCTCCCTCACCTCCGGCACTGTCAGGGCGATCGAAACTGAACCGTTCCGGGTTCGATAGGGACTCGATCATTTGAGAGGATCGAGTCATGGCACGCCCTTCCCCTTACCCCCTTGAGCTGCGTAAACGAGCGGTCCGCATGGTCGCCGAGGTGCGGCCCGAGTACGACACCGAGTGGTCCGCGATGAAGGCGGTCGCCGCCAAGCCGGGGATCGGGACGACCGAGACGCTACGCAAGTGGGTCCGCCAGGACCAGATCGACAACGGAGCCCGGCCGGGGACAA
>NZ_JBIWOA010000030.1:0-129997 GCF_044767525.1 Streptomyces sp. NPDC101234
GGCGGCCACACCGCGCGCCGCGCGGGGTCCGCGCGCCTGGGGCACTGGCCGGCCCCGCCCGTCCCCGCGGCGGGGGTCTGCGCCGGCGCGCCGGCTCAGACCCCGGCGCTCACGCCTGTCCGCCCAGCTGGGTGCGCAGCCACTGTTCCACCTCACCGACATGCGCGGCCGCCGCGGCCCTCGCCGCCTCCGGATCCCGGGCGACCAGGGCCCGGTGGATGGCGGCGTGCTCCCGGCGGGTCCGCGCGAACGCCCCCTCCTCCTCGTACCCCCGCCACACCCGGGCCCGGAACGTCCGCGAGGACAGCCCCTCCAGGATCGCGGCCATCGTGTCGTTGCCCGCGGCGCCCGCGATCACCCGGTGGAACGCGAGATCGTGCGCGAGGATCTCCTCGGGATCGTCCGTCGCGTTCATGGCCGTCAGGTGCTTCTCCACCTCCGCCAGCTGGTCGGCCGTGATCCGCGCCGCGGCCAGCGCCGTCGCCGTCGACTCCAGGACCCGCCGCACCTCCAGCAGCTCCACCAGCCGCGGCCCGCGTGACAGATCGGCGACCACACCGAACGTCTCCAGCAGGTCACCCGCCTCCAGCTGGGTGACGTAGATACCGGAGCCGTGCCGGGCCTCCAGCACGCCCAGGACCGTCAGCGCACGGATCGCCTCGCGCATGGAGCTGCGGGAGATGC
The DNA here is from genome assembly GCF_044767525.1 of Streptomyces sp. NPDC101234. Classification (NCBI taxonomy): domain Bacteria; kingdom Bacillati; phylum Actinomycetota; class Actinomycetes; order Kitasatosporales; family Streptomycetaceae; genus Streptomyces; species Streptomyces sp. NPDC101234. Next base: position 685 of record NZ_JBIWOA010000030.1, read on the forward strand.
CCAGCTGGACGGCGAGGTCCCGTTCCGTCGGCAGCCGCTGGCCCGGCTCCAGCCGGCCCTCCGCGATCATCGCCTTGATCTGCTCGATGGCGCGCTGCGTCACCGTGCCCTTCTGCGGGGCCGTCTCGTCCACACCGTTCCTCCTGTCACCCGTGAGCCGCAGTCTAATCAGCAAGGTGGTCGGACCACTACGGCTCATTCGACGGCTCTTCGACGGAAAATTGCAGTCCGCAGGGTGTTGAAGGCGTCGAGTGGTCTGATAAGTATGCGGTCATCTGCTCGAACACGCTCGATGAGGAGCTGCCAGATGCCCGGCAGAACACTGAGGAAGCGGAACAGGTCCCGGATCATCGGCGCGACGGCCCTGGCCGTCGGTGCCTCGCTCATGCTGGCCGCGTGCGGCAGCACCAAGGACACCGGCAGCGGCAGCGCGGGGGGCGGCGGCACCGGCAAGGTCGGGGTGGTCCTGCCTCTGCTGACCTCGCCGTTCTGGCAGTCGTACAACGACTACGTGCCCAAGATGGCGAAGTCCGAGGGTGTCGACGCGCTGAAGACGGTCAACTCCAACAGCGACCCCTCGCAGCAGATCACCGACATCAACAACGAGCTCAACCAGGGCGTGAAGGGCCTCGTCGTCGCGCCCCTGGACAGCGCCGCCATCGAGGCGGGCCTGGACCAGGCCGAACGCAAGGGCGTGCCGGTGGTCGCCGTCGACGTGGCGCCCGACAAGGGCAAGGTCGCCATGGTGGTCCGCGCCGACAACGTCGCCTACGGAGAGAAGGCCTGTGACTACCTCGGTGCGCACGTCACCAGCGGCAAGGTGGTGCAGATCATGGGCGACCTCGCCTCGGTCAACGGCCGTGACCGCTCCGAGGCGTTCCGCTCCTGCGTGAAGAAGAAGTACCCGAATCTCAAGGTCCTGGAGATCCCCGCCAAGTGGGAGTCCGACACCGCCGCCTCCCAACTGGGCACCCTGCTCAACGCCAACCCCGACATCAAGGGCATCTACATGCAGGCCGGCGGTGTCTACCTCGCCCCGACCCTGCAGACCCTGAAGTCGAAGGGCATGCTCAAGACCGCCGGGCAGAGCGGGCACATAGTGATCGTCTCCAACGACGGCATCCCGCAGGAGTTCGACGCCATCCGCAAGGGCGAGATCGACGCGACCGTCTCCCAGCCCGCCGACACCTACGCCAAGTACGGCATGTACTACATCAAGGCGGCGATGGAGGGGAAGACGTTCAAGCCGGGTCCGACCGACCACGACTCCACGATCGTCAAGCTGCCCAGCGGGATCCTGGAGGACCAGCTGCCCGCACCCCTGGTCACCAAGGACAACGTGGACGACCCGAAGCTGTGGGGCAACACGGTCAAATGATCACGCCACTTGTTGAGGCCCGGGACATCGTCAAGCGGTACGGCCCCACCGTCGCCCTCGCCGACGGCCGGCTCACCGTCCTGCCCGGCGAGTCCCACGCCCTCGTCGGCCGTAACGGCGCCGGCAAGTCCACCCTGGTCAACGTCCTCACCGGCCTCCAGGCCCCGGACGAGGGCACGGTCCGCTTCGACGGCGAACCCGCGCCCCCGCTCGCCGACCGGGACGCCTGGCGGCGCAAGGTCGCCTGCGTCTATCAAAAACCCACGGTCGTACCGGAGCTGACGGTCGCCGAGAACCTGTTCATCAACCGGCAGCCGCTGCACCGGGGGTTGATCAGCTGGCGGCGACTCCGCAAGGAAGCCGTCGCGCTGCTCGACACCTGGGACGTGCACGTCGACCCCGAGGCACGCACCGCCGACCTCAAGGTCGAGGACCGCCAAATGGTCGAGATCGCCCGTGCGTTGAGCTTCGGCGCCCGGTTCATCGTCCTCGACGAGCCGACCGCCCAGCTCGACAACCGGGAGATCGAGCGGCTGTTCAGCCGGATGCGGGCGCTCCAGGACTCGGGCGTGACCTTCCTGTTCATCTCGCACCACCTCCAGGAGGTCTACGAGGTCTGCCAGACCGTCACCGTGCTCCGTGACGCCCGCTGGATCACCACCGCCCCCGTCGCCGACCTGCCCAGGCCCGCCCTGGTGGAGGCGATGGCGGGGGAGGCGGTCACCGGGAGCGCACAGCAGGCGCGGGACGCGGTTCCCGGGGACGCACCCGTCGTCCTCGACGTACAAGGGCTGAGTTCCGAGTCGTACGACCACATCGACCTCACCGTCCGCGGCGGCGAGGTGGTCGGGCTCGCCGGCACCAGCGGCAGCGGCAAGATCGAACTCGCCGAGACCGTCGCGGGCTTGCGCACCCCGACCGGCGGTACGGCCCGAGTACAGGAGAAACCGCTCCCGTTCGGCGATGTGCGGGCCGCGCTGAAGGCAGGCGTCGGATTCGTGCCCCGGGACCGGCACGACCAGGGGCTGGTCTCCGGCATGAGCATCGGTGACAACGCCACCATGACCGTGCTCGACCGGCTCGGCCGCCGCGGGTTCGTCGGCACCGACCGCAAGCGCCGTTTCGCCACCGGGCTGATCGAACGCCTCGACATCCACGCCGAGGGCCCCGAGCAGCCCGTCTCCGACCTGTCCGGCGGCAATGCGCAGAAGGTCGTCATGGCCCGCGCCCTGGCCTCCGAACCCCGGCTCCTGGTCCTGGTCAACCCCACCGCGGGCGTCGACGTGAAGTCCAAGGAGTCGCTGCTGGCCCGGGTGGACAGCGCCCGCGAGGACGGCACCGCCGTACTGGTCGTCTCCGACGAACTCGACGACCTGCGCCGCTGCGACCGCGTCCTCGTCCTCTTCCACGGCCGGATCGTCGCCGAACACCCGGCCGGCTGGCACGACCACGAGCTGATCGCCTCCATAGAAGGAGTGGACTCCATGCCCGAAGGAGTGGACCATGGCTGAGACCAAGGCCCCGCCGATCACCCCGGTGCGCTCCCCGGACACGCGCGCGGCCCGTACCGTCATTCTCCGCCGGGCCCGTGAACTCGCCCTCGTCCCAGCGCTGTTGCTGCTGATGGTGCTCGGCGCGGTGGTCAACGACTCGTTCCTCACCGAGCGCAACCTGATCTCCATCCTCGGCGCCTCCGCCGCCCTCGCGATGGTGGTGCTCGCCGAGTCGCTGGTGCTGATCACCGGCAAGTTCGACCTCTCCCTGGAGTCGGTCGTCGGTATCGCGCCCGCCGTCGGCGCCCTCCTCGTGCTGCCGTCGGCCGAGTCCGGCTGGGGCACCGGGTTCCCCGCCGCCCTCGCGATGGTGGCGATCCTCGTCGTCGGCGGGCTGGTCGGTGCCTTCAACGGCATCCTGGTCGTCAAGTTCAAGCTCAACGCGTTCATCGTGACGCTGGCGATGCTGATCGTGCTGCGCGGTGTGCTGGTCGGCGCGACCAAGGGCAAGACCCTGTTCGGGATGCCCGACAGCTTCTTCACCCTGGCCACCAGCACCTTCCTCAACGTCCCCCTCTCGGTGTGGCTCGCGGCGGTCTCCTTCGCGGTCGCCGGGCTGGTGCTGAAGTACCACCGTGTCGGGCGCGCCCTGTACGCCATCGGAGGCAACGCCGACGCGGCCCGCGCCGCCGGTATCCGCGTCGACCGGGTGATGCTCGGCGTCTTCGTGGTCGCGGGGGTCCTCGCCTCCGTCGGCGGGATCATGCAGACCGGTTACGTGGGTGCGATCAGCGCCAACCAGGGCAACAACATGATCTTCACGGTGTTCGCGGCGGCGGTGATCGGCGGCATCAGCCTGGACGGCGGCAAGGGCACCATGTTCGGCGCCCTGACCGGCGTACTCCTTCTGGGTGTCGTACAGAACCTGCTCACCCTGGCGCAGGTGCCGTCGTTCTGGATCCAGGCCATCTACGGCGGCATCATCCTGGTCGCCCTCATGATCGCCCGTGTCACCACGGGACGGGCGCAGGACTGACCGACGGCGGCACGCCGGCCGCCGCCGCGACCCACCCGCGCCCCGCACTCCCCCCGACGGAAAGGCAATCCGTGTCCCCGAGCCCCGGCCCCTCGTATCGCGTCACCGCGCTCGACACCTACGACATCCGCTTCCCCACCTCGCGCGAGCTCGACGGCTCCGACGCGATGAACCCGGACCCCGACTACTCGGCCGCCTATGTCGTGCTGCGCACCGACGCCGGGGACGGGCACGAGGGGCACGGGTTCACGTTCACCATCGGGCGGGGCAACGACGTCCAGGTCGCCGCGATCGACGCGCTGCGGACCCATGTGCTCGGCCGGCCGGTGGACGAGGTCTGCGACGACCCCGGATCCCTCTACCGGGACCTGATCGGCGACAGCCAGCTGCGCTGGCTCGGCCCCGAGAAGGGCGTGATGCACATGGCGATCGGTGCGGTGATCAACGCCGTCTGGGACCTCGCCGCCCGCCGCGCCGGAAAGCCGCTGTGGCAGCTGCTCGCCGACGCCGAGCCCGAGTGGATCGTCCGCCAGATCGACTTCCGCTACCTCACCGACGCCCTCACCCCCGAGGAAGCCCTCGATATCCTCCGTCGGGGCCGCGAGGGCGCGGACGAGCGCCGGGCCCGCCTCCTGGAGCGCGGCTTCCCCGCCTACACCACCTCCGCGGGCTGGCTCGGCTACGACGACGAGAAGCTCACCCGGCTCGCCGCCGAGGCGGTCGCCGACGGCTTCGGGCAGATCAAGCTGAAGGTCGGCGCCGACCTGGACGACGACATCCGGCGCTGCCGGGTCGCCCGCTCGGTCGTCGGCCCGGACATCCGGATGGCCATCGACGCCAACCAGCGCTGGGACGTCGACGAGGCGATCCGCTGGACCCAGGCCCTCGCCGAGTTCGACCCGTACTGGATCGAGGAGCCCACCAGCCCCGACGACATCCTCGGGCACGCGACGATCCGCCGCGCGGTCGCCCCGGTCAAGGTCGCCACCGGCGAACACGTCCAGAACCGGATCGTCTTCAAGCAGCTGCTCCAGGCCGGCGCCCTCGACATCGTCCAGATCGACGCGGCCCGGGTCGGCGGCGTCAACGAGAACCTCGCCATCCTGCTGCTCGCCGCCAAGTTCGGTGTCCCGGTCTGCCCGCACGCCGGCGGGGTCGGCCTGTGCGAACTCGTCCAGCACCTCTCGATGTTCGACTACCTCGCGGTCGCCGGGACCACCGACGACCGGGTCATCGAGTACGTCGACCATCTGCACGACCACTTCCTCGATCCGGTGGTGATCAGGGAAGGTCACTACACGGCACCCACCGCACCGGGATTCTCGGCCGCCATGCGACCGGAGTCCGTCGCGGAGTACACCTATCCGGGCGGCACCTTCTGGGCCGCCGACGCGGAAACGCAGAAGGGACAGGCGGCATGACCGACTTCGAGGGTCTGAAGGCCCTGGTCACCGGCGGGGCCTCCGGGATCGGCCGGGCCACGGCCGAACTCCTCGCCGAGCGTGGCGCCCAGGTGGCCGTCCTCGACCTCGACCCGTCCTCCGTCGAGAAACCGCTCCTCGGCTTCCGGGCCGACGTCACCGACGACTCCTCCGTGCGTACGGCCGTGGAGAGCGCGGTCGAGGCCCTCGGCGGCCTCGACGTCCTCGTCAACAACGCGGGCATCGGCGCCCAGGGCACCGTCGAGGACAACGACGACGACGAATGGCACCGCGTCTACGACGTCAACGTCCTCGGCATGGTCCGCGCCGCCCGCGCCGCCCTCCCGCACCTGCGCCGCTCGGAGCACGCGGCCGTCGTCAACACCTGCTCCATCGCCGCCACCGCCGGGCTGCCCCAACGCGCCCTGTACAGCGCCACCAAGGGCGCGGTGTACTCCCTCACCCTGGCCATGGCCGCCGACCACGTCCGCGAGGGCGTCCGGGTCAACTGCGTCAACCCCGGTACGGTGGACACCCCGTGGATCGGCCGCCTCCTCGGCAAGGCCGCCGACCCGGCCGCCGAACGCGCCGCCCTGGAGGCCCGCCAGCCCACCGGTCGCCTGGTCTCCGCCCCCGAAGTCGCCCTCGCCATCGCCTACTTGGCGAGCCCGCTGTCCGGCGCCACCACCGGCACCTCCCTCGCGGTCGACGGCGGCATGCAGGGCCTGCGACTGCGTCCGGTGGGACAGTGAGCGGCCTCGGCCGCAGCGGCGTCCGGGTCAGCCCGCTGGGCCTCGGCGCCGCCGTGATCGGCAACCTGTACACCGAACTCCCCGACCAGCAGGCGTACGACACCGTCACCGCCGCCTGGCAGCAGGGCATCCGCTACTTCGACACCGCCCCGCACTACGGCCTCGGCCTGTCCGAACGGCGGCTGGGCGAGGCGCTGCGGGAGTACGACCGGACCGCCTACACCCTCTCCACCAAAGTGGGCCGGCGTCTGGAGCCGGGGCCGGGCGACGGCGACGACCTCGCCAACGGCTTCGCCGTGCCCGACACCCTCCGTCGGGTCTGGGACTTCACCGCCGACGGCATCCGCCGCACCCTGGAGGCGAGCCTGGAGCGCCTGGGTCTCGACCGGGTCGACGTCGTCTACCTCCACGATCCCGACGACCACGCCGAACAGGCCTTCCGCGAGGGTTACCCGGCCCTGGAGAAGCTCCGCGCGGAGGGTGTCGTGGGCGCGATCGGCGCCGGCATGAACCAGACCGCGATGCTCACCCGCTTCGTCCGCGACACCGACGTCGACGTGGTGCTGTGCGCGGGGCGCTACACCCTCCTCGACCAGAGCGCACTCGCCGACCTGCTCCCGGCCGCCGAGGAGCGCGGCACCTCGGTGGTGATCGGCGGCGCCTTCAACTCCGGTCTGCTGGCCGACCCGAAGCCGGACGCCACCTACAACTACGCCCAGGCCGCTGATGAGTTGCTCGCCCGCGCCCTGCGGCTGAAGGCGCTCGCCGAACGGCACGGCACCACCCTCCGGGCCGCCGCCCTCGCCTTCTGCGCCGCCCACCCGGCCGTGTCGAGCGTCCTGGTCGGTGCCCGCTCGGCGGCCGAGATCGAGGACGGCGCACGGCAGTTCGCCACGCATGTACCCGCCGCCTTCTGGCAGGAGCTGCGCGCCGCCGGACTCCTGCCCGCCGGCGCCCCCGTACCCACGGAGGAGCCGTCATGAGAGTCGCCCTGCACACCAAGGTCCGCGCGGACCGCATCGCCGAGTACGAGGCCGCCCACCGCGAGGTCCCGGCCGAACTCACCGCCGCCATCCGGGCCGCCGGCGCCACCTCCTGGACCATCTGGCGCAGCGGCACCGACCTCTTCCATCTCCTGGACTGCGCGGACTACGGCCACCTCCTCGCCGAACTGGAGAAGCTCCCGGTCAACCTGGCCTGGCAGGCCCGGATGGCCGAACTGCTCGACGTCGTCCACGACTACTCCGAAGCAGGCGCGCAGGCCGGCCTGCCCGTCGTATGGGAGCTGCCATGACCGTCGACGCCCACCACCACGTCTGGGACCTCTCCGTACGGGACCAGGACTGGATCGTCGGACCCGAACTCCAGCCGCTCAGACGGAACTTCGCCGTCGAGGACCTCGAACCCGAGGCGCGGGCGGCCGGGGTCACCCGCACGGTCCTCGTCCAGACGGTCACCGTGCCCGAGGAGACCCCCGAGTTCCTGGCCCTCGCCGACGCCCACGACCTGATCGCGGCGGTCGTCGGCTGGACCGACCTGACCCGCCCGGACATCGCCGACGAACTCGCCCGCCTCCGCGAACTCCCCGGCGGTTCCTACCTGAAGGGCATCCGCCACCAGGTCCAGGGCGAGCCGGACCCGGAGTGGCTGCTGCGCCCGGACGTGCACCGGGGCCTGGCCGCGATCGCCGACGCGGGTCTCGTCTACGACCTGATCGTCCAGCCCCACCAGCTCCCGGCCGCCGTCAAGGCGGCGGAGTCCCACCCCCGCCTCACCTTCGTCCTGGACCACCTGGGCAAGCCCCCCATCGCCTCCGGCGCCCTCGACCCCTGGGCCACCGCCGTGCGCGTCCTCGCCGCCCTTCCCAACACCGTCTGCAAGCTCTCCGGCATGGTCACGGAGGCCGACCCCGCCTCCTGGACGGTGGACGACCTCCGCCCGTACGCCGACACGGTCCTGGACGCCTTCGGCCCGGAGCGCCTGATGTTCGGCTCGGACTGGCCGGTGTGCACACTGGCCGGTACCTACGCCGAAGTCTTCGACGCCGCCGCCCGGTTGGTGACCCCGGCCGACCGCACCCACGTCTTCGAGACCACCGCCACCCGCGTCTACGACCTCTGAGGCACCCGCCGCCGGTGGGCGCCGGGCGTCGCCGTACTCCCGTGTGAAGGCCGCGCCGAAGGCGAACTCCGGTCGTACGGCCGCTCAGCGCCTCGGACGGCTCAGTCGCGGTCGACGGCCGGGGCCGCCAGCCGCGTCGGCGGCATGAACTCGCGCACATACGTCCGCTGCCAGCACGCGCCCGTCTCCCGCAGCTCCCGCCAACCGGTGTAGCGGTAGCGGAAGAGGCGGGCGCGGACGAAGCGCGGGGGCCGGTCGGGCGGGAACGGGGAGCGGCGCAGGAGACGGAGCGTGTCGCGGTCGTTCTCCAGGAGGCGCTCCACCAGGCCGCCGAACCAGTCGCCGGCGTACGCGGGGGACAGGGCGGCGAACCACATCAGCCAGTCCAGGCGGAGGTGGTAGGGCGCGAACTGGCGCGGCCAGTGCCGGGGGTCGCCCGGCTTGCCCTTGAACTCGTACTCCCGCCAGTCCGAGTCCTCGCGCGGCGAGTCGTCCAGGGTGCCCTCGACCACCACCTCGTACCGGACCCGGCTGACGCTGCCGAACGCTCCGTAGGTGTTGACCAGGTGGAGCGGGTCGAAGGAGCGGTTCATGACCTGGCGGCGGGAGACCATGTTCAGCACCGGGTGGTAGCTGAGGTAGACGAGCAGCGCGGCCACGGCCAGGACGACGATCTCGTACCAGAGCGGGGCCGGCGGGGCGGTGGTGCGGCCGGTGGGGAGCTGGAGGGCGGACAGGGCCAGGACGATGGTGATCCAGTTCAGCCAGGAGAAGTTGCCGGAGACCACCAGCCACAGCTGGGTGAGGATCATCAGGGACGCGGCCGCCGTCGCGATGGGCTGCGGGGTGAAGAGGAGCACGGGGACCACCAGTTGGGTGAAGTGGTTCGCGGCCACCTCCGCCTTGTGCACCGGCCCGGGGAGATGGTGGAAGAACCAGCTCAGCGGCCCCGGCATCGGCTGGGTCTCGTGGTGGTAGTGGAGGCAGGTCAGCTTGCGCCAGCAGGCGTCCCCGCGCATCTTGATCAGGCCCGCCCCGAACTCGACCCGGAACAGGATCCAGCGCAGCAGGAAGAGGACGACGACCGGCGGGGCCACCTCGTCGTTGCCGAGGAGGACGGCCAGGAAGCCGACCTCCAGGAGCAGGGACTCCCAGCCGAACGCGTACCAGGTCTGGCCGACGTTCACGATGGACAGATACAGCGCCCAGGGGATCAGCCAGAGCAGCATTCCGGCCCAGAGCGGCAGTTCGGAGTCCGCGCCCGCCAGCAGCGCCGCCGACACCGCACAGCCCGCCCAGGCACAGGCCGCGAAGAAGCGGTCCGAGTAGTGCAGGTGGAACAGGCTCGGCGCGCGTCTGAAGGGGACCCGGGCGACGAACCCCGGGATCGGCAGCATCCCGCGCTCGCCCAGCAAGGCCCGGAACTGCAGCGCGGCCACCAGGAACGCGAAGAGATACACACCGGCCAGAGCCCGCTGGAAGACCAGCCGGCTCAACCAGTACCCGGGTGCTGTGAACCAGTCCACGGCCGTGCGCTCCTGCCTCTCTCCATTGTGCGGCCCCCGGTGCGAGAGGGACCTGTCACCCTGTGTACCGCGTCCCCCGGCTTGCGTAACCCGGGTGGGTGAAGTGGACAATATGGGAGGAATTGCCCGGGAAGGGTTCCCCTGGCAAGGTGGCCCCATGGCTGATCGGGGAGCGAGTGCTCCGTCCCTCCCGGACGACTGGCCCGCCCATCCGGAACACCCGATCCTGGCGCTCAACCGCATGGGCACCTTCGACTGGGACCTGGACACCGGTCTGTTCCACATGGACGCCCAGGCGTACGAGGTGTTCGACCTGACCCCCGAGGAGTTCGACGGGCGCCCCGAGGGCCTTGCGCTCCGGGTGCCCCCGCTGGAGTCCAGCAGGCTGGACGCGGTGGTGTCCCAGGCCATCAAGGACGGCAGCGAGAACTACGGGACGTACTTCCGCATCCGCCGCCGCGACGGCGGCCCGCGCTGGACGCACACCCAGGGCTACATCCGGCGCGACGCGACGGGCCGCCCGCGCCGGGTCGTGGGGATCGTCCGGGACGCCACCAAGGAACTGGAGGACAGCGAGGCGCGGAGCCTGCGGGACGCCCAGGGGCAGGCACTGCGCCGGCAGACCGACGTCGTCCAGGTGATCACCGCCGCGCTCGCGCACGCCCGTAGCGTCCAGGACGTCATCGACGCCCTCAAGGACGCCCATGGCATCCCCAACCTGGGCGCGACCAGCCTGGTGATGGGGCTGGTGGAGGCGGGCCGGATCCGGCTGGTCGCGGAGGGACCGGTGGGCAGCTTCGTACCGGGCACCCGGATCACCCGGGTCGAGGAGCCCTACCCGATGGGTGAGGTGGTGCAGACCCTCAGCCCGCGCTTCATCGAGTCACCGGACGAATTCGCCGAGCGCTACCCGATCCTGTGGCCGCACATCACCGGCCTGCACATCACCTCGGCGGCCTATCTGCCCCTGATCGCCCAGGCCCGCCCGATCGGTGCCATGGGCCTGCTCTACAACGACCGGCTCGGCTTCTCCTCCGAGGAGCGCGCCGTCCTGGTCGCCATCGGCAGCAGCATCGCGCAGAGCCTGCAGCGGGCCATGCTCTACGAGCAGGAGAAGGACCTCGCCCAGGGCCTCCAGCAGGCGATGCTGCCGCGCACCATCCCCAGCGTGCGCGGCGCCGACGTCGCCGTCCGCTACCGCTCCGCGAGCGCCGGCGGCTCCCTGGGCCGGGACATCGGCGGCGACTGGTACGACCTGATCCCGCTGCCCGGCGGCCGGGTCGGCGCGGTCATCGGTGACGTCCAGGGCCACGACACGCACGCGGCGGCCGTCATGGGCCAGCTGCGCATCGTGCTGCGCGCCTACGCCGCCGAAGGGCACACCCCGGCCACCGTGATGGCCCGCGCCTCCGTCTTCCTGGACGAACTCGACACCGACCGCTTCGCCACCTGCCTGTACGCCGAGGCCGACCTGGCCACGGGCGTCGTCCAGGTGGTCCGCGCCGGGCACATCGACCCGCTGGTCCGGGCCGCCGACGGGAGCTGCCGTCGTATCCCCGTCGAGGGCGGGCTGCCGCTGGGACTGTCCGCCGAGTTCGACAGCCTCGACTATCCGGTGTCCACCCTGGAGCTGGACCCGGGCGAGACGATGCTGCTGTGCACCGACGGGCTCGTCGAGCAGCCCGGCACCGACCTCGGGGTCGGGATACGGGCCCTGACCGAGCAGGTCGAGCAGGGCCCGGAGGACGTGCGGGGCCTCGCCGACCGGCTGATCGCGGTCGCCGAGGAGCGGGGCGGCGACGACGACGTGGCCCTGCTCCTGCTGCGCCGCCGCGGCCCGGACACCGCGCAGGCCGTCGGCCGTCTCCAGCAGCATGTGGCCTCCGGCGACCCCGAGGCGCTCGCCCTGGCCCGGCACATGATCCGGGCCGCCGTCCGGGCCTGGGGTGCCGGGGACCGGGCCGACGAGATCGAACTGATCACCAACGCGCTGATGCACACGGAGGGCTCCGCGATCGTCACCCTCAGGGTCCTCACCGGCAGCGACCGCCGGCTCCGCGTCGAGGTGGAGGACTCCTCCAGCGCCCTGCCGCGCCGCCGCGACGCCGGGGAGGACGGGGTCTCCGGCCGGGGCCTGCTGCTGGTCGACCAGATCGCCGACGCCTGGGGTGTGGAGGCACGCGGCGGCGGCAAGGCGGTCTGGTGCGAGTTCCGGATGCCGCAGAAGCCCGACGGGGACTGACCCCGGGGGCCCCGGATGGCACTCTGGACCCATGCCCGAACTGCCCGAGGTCGAAGCGCTCAAGGACTTCCTGACCGAGAACCTGGTCGGCCACGAGGTCGTGCGCGTGCTGCCGGTCGCCATCAGCGTGCTGAAGACGTACGACCCTCCCGTCGGCGCCTTCGAGGGCAGCGAGGTCGTCGCCGTGCACCGGCACGGCAAGTTCCTGGACGTCGAGGGCGGCGGCGGTCTGCGGTTCGTCACCCATCTGGCCCGCGCGGGCTGGCTGCAGTGGAAGGACCGGCTGCCGGACGGGCCGCCCCGGCCGGGAAAGGGCCCCCTCGCGCTGCGGGTGGCCCTGGAGAACGGCGCGGGCTTCGACCTCACCGAGGCCGGCACCCAGAAGAAGCTCGCCGTGTACGTCGTCCACGACCCGCAGGAGGTTCCCGGCATCGCCCGGCTCGGCCCCGACCCGCTCGCCGCCGACTTCGACGAGGCCCGGCTCGCCGCCCTGCTCAGGGACGAGCGGCGGCAGCTCAAGGGCGCCCTGCGCGACCAGAGCCTGATCGCCGGGGTAGGCAACGCCTACAGCGACGAGATCCTGCACGCCGCGAAGATGTCCCCGTTCAAGCTGGCCGCGTCCCTCGCACCCGAGGAGGTGCACGGGCTGTACGAGGCGCTGCGCACCACCCTCACCGAGGCGGTGGAGCGCTCCCACGGCCTGGCGGCGGGCCGGCTCAAGGCGGAGAAGAAGAGCGGGCTGCGCGTCCACGGCCGTACCGGCGAACCCTGCCCGGTCTGCGGGGACACCATCCGTGAGGTCTCCTTCAGTGATTCCTCGCTGCAGTACTGCCCGACCTGCCAGACCGGTGGCAAACCGCTCGCGGACCGCCGGATGTCCCGGCTGCTGAAGTGACCGGCGGTCATTTGGGGTCGATGGTCACGAGGCGCTGCCCGTCCGCGCTGCGCACCTCGTAGTGGTCGATCTCGTCGGGGTGCATCGAGGAGCCGCCCGACATGGTGCTCATCCGGCCGTGGCTGCGCTCGGCCCAGGTGGTGACGATCTGCTCGGAGCCGTCGTTGCCGACGGCGATCAGCCGGCAGGAGCGCGGCCCGTTCGCGTCCTTCACCTTCAGCTCGATCTCGGCGCCCGAGTCCGAGTCGGCCTCCTTCACCTGCGCCCACACGCCCGACTGCGCGTCGGTGGTCGCGGCGACCTGAACGGTCGGGACGGACTCATGGCCGACGTACGTCATGATGCCGGGGCCCGCGATCGCAAACACCACGGAGGCGGCGAGGCCGTACAGCAGCTTCCGGCGTTTGGCGCGATGCCGGCTCGCCACCTCGGCGAGCAGCCGGTCCAGCAGCCGGGGACCCGGCTGGGCCATGGGGTGCACGAAGCGCGGCGTGGCCCGGCGGTACAGCATCAACTGCCGTGCCGCGGGACCGAATTCAGTCACGTGCGCCGCGCAGCGAGGGCACTCCATGAGGTGGTCCTCGAAGCGGAAGGCCTCCGCCTCGTCCAGCACGCCGAGCGCGTACGCGCCGACGTCGCGATGCCTTTCCAGGGACCTCATGCCGAATCCTCGTGCCGAAGGGTGGGGGTGGGGTTACTGATTGCTCCTTGCTCCCACCCGTACGCAGTCGGCAGAGGATTCACTCAAGGCACGTACAGAATCGTAACCAAAGGATTCGGAGCGGCCCGGCCTCCGGATTGGTCCTGAATCAAAAAAGATGGATGGCGAGGTGCCCGAGGGGCAGACCGAGCCGCCAGGCGGGGGTCCACACCTTCGGTCCGTCGTCCTCGCCGAACACCGAACCGCCGCCCGGCACCGCGTCCAGGTCGGGGGCCAGGAGCTCGGTCTCCTCCAGCCAGCGCCAGGCGGCCGCGGCCAGATCCAGGTCCGGTGACGGGCCGCCCGCCTCGGCCGCCTCGGCGTTCACTACAGCCATACGTTCGCCGACCCAGTCCTGCCACGGCTGGTCGTACGCCGTGAGCGAAAGCCAGGTCTCCAACTGGGACACGACCCGGATGCCCGACAGTTCGCCGTCCGTGTCGGAGAGGAAGATGGTCAGCGCCAGCGCGTCACGGCCGGCCCGGAACTCGAAGGACGTCGGTGGCATGAGATCGCCGGTGCGCAGCAGCTCGTCGGCGATGTACTCGGCGTACAACCAGGCCATCGGGACCGCCAGTTCCCCGCTCCCGGCCCCGCCCGTGCTCTCTTGACCTCTGTGCAGCATCCCGTCCTGCCTTCCTCCGGTGCGCGCGTGGCCCCGACCCCGGGTCCGTCCCTCTCCCGGTGCGGAACACGGATGAAGACAGCTGATTGCCCAGACATGGTCCTCAGCAAGGCGCTTTGCAAAGGCTTTGCTCTGCCTACGGTTTCAGTGCAGGTCGGGTGCGTAACCGGGAAGGACCCGGCGCAGGGCACGCAGCGCGTAGTAAGCGCGCGACTTCACGGTACCGGGTGGAATGCCGAGGGCCTCGGCGGCTTCCGCAACACTCGCCCCCTGGAAATACACCAGCACCAGGACTTCACGGTGCTCCGGGGTGAGAGTCTTCACAGCCTCCCGTACGTCGAGGGCCGCGGCGGCGCGTTCGGCGTGGTCGCCGATCGCCCTGGTGTTCTCCAGGACGGCGTCGTGCACCTCGGCGGGCCGCGCCTGCCGGGCCCGGCGCGCGTCGATGGCGAGCCGCCGGCCGACGGTCAGCAGCCAGGGCAGCACGGAGTCGAAGTCGTCGGCGCGCAGCGCCTCGGGGTGCTGCCAGGCGCGTACGAGGGTCTCCTGGACGAGGTCCTCGGCCCGCTGCCGGTCCCCGTCGCTGAGCCGCAGCAGCAGCGCGAAGAGCGGTCGGCCGTGCTCGCGCTGGAGTGCGGCGAGCTCGTGCTCGGCGGTCGTCGTCCCGTGGCGAGGCCCGTGGGGGAGTCCGGGGGGAAGCCCGTGGGGAAGGGTGGTTCCGGCCGTCATGGCCGTATGGCATCGCAGGGCCGGACCGGGGGACAGAGGGCGCACAGGGATCTGCGGCGGACGGTCGATCGCGTCGGCGAACGGTGCGACGAACGGTCCGTCACACCCCGAACCCGACCCGGATGGGTCAATCGGGGCGCCTGAGTTGTTTGCGGTCCCGCTCACCTTCGTACCCATTGTTCTGTAAATAGGACAAGGCTTGCGACTCTGGGGTGCTCCTGATGATCAATCGCAGACGCCAGGCGGCCCTGGCCCTGACCGCCCTCCTCGCCACCGCGGCCGCCTGCACGAACCACCAACGGCAGGAGGGTGCGGCCCCGCCCGTCCCCCCGGCGCCCGCCGCGGCCGCCCCCGGGGGCTTCACCCTGGTCGCCTCCGGCGACCTCCTGCCGCAGAGATCCGCCGTCGACCACGCGAACCTCGACGCGGGCGGCAACGGCTACGACTTCCGACCGATGCTCGCCGGTGTCGCACCCGTCGTCTCCCGCGCCGATCTGGCGCTCTGTCACCTGGCGACCGTGTTCGGCGCCGACGGCTCCGGCCTCACCACACCGCCGCAGCTCGTCACGGGACTCGCGGGCGTCGGGTACGACGGCTGCTCCACCGCCTCCGACCGGGCCCTCGACGGCGGCGCCGCCGGCATCGCGAACACCCTCGCCGCCATGGACCAGGTGGGCCTGCGGCACACCGGCACCGCCCGCACCCAGGCCGAGGCCGGCTCCCTCACGCTGCTCAACGCGGGCCGCGCCCGGGTCGCCGACCTCTCCTACACCTACGACGTCAACGGCAACCTGCTGCCGCCCGGACAGCCCTGGGCGGTCAACCTCCTCGACGAGAACCGCATCCTCGCCGACGCCCACGCCGCCCGGCAGGCCGGCGCCGACGTGGTCGTCGTCTCGGTGCACTGGGGCACCGACGGGCAGAACGCCCCCGACCAGCAGCAGCTCGACCTCGCCAAGCGGCTCACCGCCGCGCGGACCGGCGGCCGCCCCGACATCGACCTGGTCCTCGGCACCCACGCCCACATTCCGCAGGCGTACGAGAAGGTCAACGGCACCTGGGTGGTCTACGGCCTCGGCGACCAGATCGCCGGCGAGATGAAGGACAGCAAGGGCCGGCAGGACCCGCGCGGCAACGAGTCCACCCTCGCCCGCTTCACCTTCACCCCGCCGGCCCGTCCCGGGGGCCGCTGGGAGGTGGCCAAGGCCGAGTTCATCCCGCAGCTGTACGACCTCGACGCCGGCCGGGTCGTCGACCTCAACACGGCCATCGAGCAGGGCGCCGACTACACCGCCGTACGCGACACCATCCGCGACGTCGTGCTCAGTCGGGGAGCCGCCAAGGACGGGCTGCTCATGGGGGAGTAGCCGAGGTCACTCCACGTCGACGTGGTCGAACGTCTCCAGCAACTGCTTCAGCACCCGCACGCACGCGGTGATCTCGGCGTCGGTCAGATCGCCGCCGATCTGCCGGTTCAGGGCGTGCTCGCGGGCGAGGACCGTCGTGATGACCGTCCGGCCCTCGTCCGTGAGCCTGATCAGGGAGGAGCGCTGGTGCGCGGGGTTGGGGGTGACCTCCGCCCAGCCGTGCGCCACCGCGTCGTTCACCATGCGCTGCACGAACTGCCGGCTCAGCGCCATGATCCGGCCCATCTGGGGCACCGTCATGGGCTCGTACCGGCGCAGCAGATCCAGCACCGAGCGCACGCCGACGGAGGCCCCCTCGATCTGCTCGCCCTGCTCGATCTTGCGGAAGGCGCGCCGGTAGAGCGGGCCGATCAGATCGAACACCTCGGTGATGCGGTCGCCCAGCTCGTCGGGGGCGAGGGGCTTGTCGATGTCGTTCACCCGGCCATCATGCACCCCGATCGACATGACAACTCAGTTGTCAAAACTCCGAGAAGATGACACCTTGGTTGTCATGAATGGTGATGCGGACGTCCGCTTCCTCCCGTCCTCCGACGGCGACCTCGCCTACCTCGACACCGGCTCCGGCGACCCGGTGGTCCTGCTCCATTCCGGGTACGTCGACCACGGCGTGTGGCACCGGCAGATCCCGGCGCTCGCCGCCGGGTACCGGGTCATCGCCCCGGACGTGCGCGGGCACGGCAGGTCCGCCAATGCGAGCAGGCCCTTCCGCTGGGCCGACGACCTCGCCGAACTCCTGCGCCACCTGGACGCCGGACCCGCCGTGCTCGTCGGTCTGTCCATGGGCGGGGTGATCGCCACCGACACCCTGCTGGAACACCCGGAGCTGGTCCGGGCGGTGGTCACCTGCGGCGCGGTGACCGGCGACTTCCAGTACACCGACTGCTGGCACAAGGACCTCCAGGCCGAGAACGCCCGCACTCTCGGCGCCGGTGACATCGATGGCTGGCTCGACGCCTTCCTGCGGGGCGTGGCCGGCGAGCACCGTGCCGTCGCCGACCTCGACCCGGACATCCCGCAGCGGTTGCGGGAGATGGCCCTGCGCACGATCTCCAAGCACACCCCGGACGAACCGAACCACCACGTCCCGGTGACCGACTCCTGGCCCCGGGTACCGAAGATCGACGTACCGGTCCTAGCGATCAACGGCGGCCTGGAACCCGCCGACCTGCTCGCCGCCGCCGAGCGCCTCGCCCGCGAGGTCCCGGACGGCCGCGCCGAGGTCGTCGAAGGAGTCGGCCACTATCCGAACCTGGAGAAGCCGGAGGCCTTCAACACCCTCCTGCTCGACTTCCTCCGCGTGCTCTAACGCCCGGCCAGCCGCGACCGCTTGTACGAGTAGCCGAAGTAGATCACGCACCCGATCAGGAACCAGACCGCGAACCGCACCCAGGTCTGCCACTTCAGGAACGTGATCAGCCAGATCGAGAAGACGACACCCAGCGCCGGCAGGAACGGCATCCACGGCGTACGGAAGCCGCGCGGCAGCTCCGGCTGCCGGTAGCGCAGCACGATCACCGCGCTGCACACCACCACGAACGCCAGCAGGATGCCGATGTTGGTGAGTTCGGCCGCCTCGCCGATCGGCACGAAGCCGGCGAGGAGGGCCGATGCCACCCCGACGATCCAGGTCACCCGGGTCGGCACATGCCGCGTCGGGTGCGTCTTCGCGAACCAGGAGGGCAGCAGCCCGTCCCGGGACATGGCGAACCAGACCCTCGTCACACCCAGCATGAACGTGAACATGACCGTCAGGATGCCGATGATCGCACCCACCGCGATCACATCCGCGAGGCCGCTCAGCCCCACCGACTTGAACGCCGTCGAGAAGCCGCTCTCCGGGTCGATGTCCTTGTAGTTCTGCATACCGGTCAGGACCAGACAGGCCGCCACGTACAGCACCATGGAGATCGCCAGCGAGTAGATGATCGCCTTGGGCATGTGCCGCTGCGCGTCCTTCGACTCCTCGGCCGCCGTCGACATCGCGTCGTACCCGAAGACCGCGAAGAACACGGTCGCGGCGCCCGTGAACGCGCCGCTGATGCCGTACGGGAAGAACGGGTGGTAGTTGGCCGAGTCGATGTGGAACACGCCGACGCCGATCACCAGCAGCACGACCAGTACCTTCAGCGCGACCACGATCGTCTCGAAGCGGGCCGCGCTGCGGATGCCCATGGTGAGCAGATAGGCGATCAGCAGACAGAGCAGTGCGGCGAACAGATCGACCCGGTGGCCGTGCCCGGTGCCGGGGGCGCCGAGCATCCAGTGCGGCAGGTTCGCGCCCATCTCCTCGACCAGGAAGCTGAAGTACCCGGAGATGCCGATCGCGACCACCGCCACGATCGCCGTGTACTCCAGGAGCAGGTCCCAGCCGATGAACCAGCCCGCGAACTCACCGAGCACCGCGTAGCCGTACGTGTACGCCGAACCGGCCTTCGGGATCATCCCGGCGAACTCGGCGTACGACAGCGCCGCGCAGGCGCTCGCCAGGCCGGCGATGAGGAACGACACCAGGACGGCGGGACCGGCCGTCTCGTTGGCCACCGTGCCGGCGAGGGTGAAGATGCCGGCGCCGATGATGCCGCCCACACCGATCGCGGTCAGCTGCACCAGCCCCAGCGATCTGTCGAGCCGAGGGCCCTCGGTGACCTCGGTCTCCTCGATGTGTTCGATGGGTTTGCGACGGAGAATTCCTTCACCCATGCGGAGCTTGGCCATGTGCCTCACCTCTTCGCCGATCGCGAACGGCTGACGGCCGATCATGATGGCCCAGGCACATAACAGACGGAAGACGCCACGCATGCCCTCGGCCGAGCCGGAACCCTGCCAAGGGCCGCCCTCGCAGCCGCGCACACCAGCCATGCCCAGCCAGGCTGCCCGGCCCGGACGGCGCCCCGGCTCGGACGGCGCCCCGGCTCGGACGGCGCCCCGGACCGGATAACGCCGGCCCGCCGGTCACCGACCGCCCGCCCGCGAGCCGCCCGCCGTCGCTTCCGCCGGCCCGCCGAGTCGCCGGCCGTCTGCCGCCCGCTTGCGTGCCGCCCGGCGCCGCTCCGGTCGTCGTGTCCAGTCGCCGGCCGTCGGTCGTGCGCCCGCCGGCCGGTCGGTGCGGGCGGTGTCCCCGGTGGGGCGGAGTCGCGTCGTCGATGTACAACCGATGGTTGTGGGTCGGTGTCCTGGAGTTGTTTGATCCGGTGGTCACCTGCGCGTTTTCATGTCCCGGGTCAACGGGAGGTTGTGCATGGGGCGGCGGTTCGGGTGGCTGTGGGCCGCGTACTCCGTGAGTGCGCTCGGTACCTATCTCGCCTTCGACGCGTTCTCGGTGATCGCGGTCATCGCGCTGCACGCCGGGTCCGCCGAGGTGGCGCTGCTCGCCGCCGCCGGGCCCGCCGTGGGCGCCGTGGCGGCGGTGCCGCTCGGACCGTGGGTGGAGTTCCGGCGCAAGCGGCCGGTGATGATCGCCATGGACCTGGCCAGGTTCGCCGCGCTGCTGACCGTTCCCGTCGCCTACGCGCTCGGCGGCCTCGGACTCGGCCAGATGCTGCTCGTGTCCGTCGTCGTGGCGGCCGCCGACATCACCTTCAACGCGGCCTCCGGCGCCTTCCTGAAGTCACTCGTACCGGCCGACCGGCTGCTCACCGCCAACGCCCGGTTCGAGTCCACCAACTGGACCGCCCTCGTCCTCGGACCGCCCCTCGGCGGCGCCGCGATCGGCCTGTTCGGACCGGTCACCACGGTCGTGGCGAACGCCGTCAGCTTCCTGCTGTCCGCACTCGGCATCCGGGCCGTCGGCGGCGGCGAACCCCGCCCCGAGCGCGGGACCGCGGAACGCCTGCGCGCCGCCGACCTGCTCGACGGCTGGCGGCACATCCTCTCCAGCCCGGCCCTGCGCCCGCTGTTCTTCAACAGCCTCGCGGGCAACGCCCTGATCATGGTCGCCACCCCGCCGCTCGCCGTCCTCATGCTCGGCCGCCTCGGCTTCACCCCCTGGCAGTACGGCCTGGCCTTCGCCGTGCCCTGCCTCGGCGGCCTCCTCGGCTCCCGGCTGGCCCGCCCGCTCGTCGCCCGCTACGGCCGGCGGCGCGTACTGCACACCGCCGGCACCCTGCGCGCCGTCTGGCCCGTGGGGCTGGCCTTCGTCGGGCCCGGACTGCCCGGACTGCTGCTGGTGATGGCCGTCGAGTTCGGGGTGATCACCAGCTCCGGTGTCTACAACCCGGTGTTCGCCACCCGCCGCCTGGAGTGCACTCCGAACGACCGGGTCGCCCGCACCCTGTCCGCCTGGTCGATCACCGGCAAGGCCACCACGGCCGCACTGACCGCCCTGTGGGGCCTGCTGGCGACCCTCACCGGCCCCCGCACCGCCATCGCAGTGGCCGGCGTCCTGCTGATGGCGACCCCGGTGCTGCTCCTGAGGGAACCCCGGGAGGTCACGGCACCACCGTCACCGGCCACCGTCCCGCCTTCACCAGACGGATCGCGACCGAGCCGATGATCCGGTGGCCGGCCTGCTCGGAGGCGCCCACCACGACCGCGTCCGCCTTCAACTCGTCCGCCGCCTTCACCAGGCCGTTGTAGGCGTCGCCGCGGAAGGTGTGGAACTCCCAGCGCACCTCGAATATCCCTTTGAGCCGCTCGGTCGCGTCCCTGATCTCCTTGATCAGGGCCTCCGCGATCTCGTCGGTGGTCTCCGCCACCGGCGCCCCGAACGCCGCGCCCGCAGCGAGCACCGGCTGCACGTACACGACGGCGAGCAACGCGCGCTGCCGCCGGGCCAGACCGGCGGCGTAGGAGGCCGCGCGCCACGAGGAGTCCGAGCCGTCCACGCCGACCACGATGACCTTCGGCCCGTCGGTGCCCCGCTCGAACTGGTGTTGTTCCGCCACGGTCCGAGGCTATCGGAATCCGCAGGTCCGGTCAGTGCCCGGGACCGCTCAACGGGCGAGCCGGGCGGGCCCTTCCTACAGTCGGAACATGAGTGCCGCCGAGGAGCCCGCCACGGGCAGGGAGACGGCGGGCCCGATACGCCCGCCCGGCGGCGGGCGACTGACCTGGGTGCCGGAGGCCTTCGGGACCTTCTTCGGCGCTCTCGCCCTGCTGTGCGCCCTGCTCTCCTTCATCGCCCCGCTGCGCGTGCTGCTCCACCCGGTCGTGTACTTCCTCGACGCGGTCGTGGTGCCCGTCAGCCCCAACCTCGCCTACGCGGTCTTCCTCTTCCTCCTCGGCGGCGCCACCGCCGCCCGCAAGAAGGTCGCCTGGTGGCTGCTGGTGATCTACTTCGGTCTGCTGGCGCTGGTCGACGTCCTGGTGGTCGCCTTCGGCTTCGACTGGTACTCGTTCAGCTCACTGCTGGTGTGCGGGCTCGCCCTGACCCTGCTGATCGTGGCGCGACGGGAGTTCTACGCCGCCTCCCGCCGGGCCGCCGTACGCAGGGCCCTCGCCGTCCTCCTGATCGGTCTGGCGGTGGCGATCCTGGCCGGCTGGGGCCTGGTCTCGCTCTTCCCCGGCACGCTCCCGCACGGCCAGCACCTGGCCTGGGCGGCCGACCGGGTCTGCGGCGGCCTGGTCCCCGTCCACACCTACGCCGGCCGGCCGCCCCGCTCCGTCGCCTTCCTCCTCGGCCTCTTCGGCGCCCTCGCGCTGCTCAACGCCGCCGCCACCCTGTTCCGTTCACAGCGCCTGGAAGCGGCCCTGCACGGCGACGAGGAGGCCCGTATCCGCGCCCTTCTCAAGGCCTACGGCGACCGGGACTCCCTCGGCTACTTCGCCACCCGGCGCGACAAGGCCGTGGTCTTCTCGCCCAGCGGCAAGGCCGCCGTCACCCACCGCGTCGAAGCCGGCGTCTGCCTGGCCAGCGGCGACCCCGTCGGCGACCCGGAGGCCTGGCCGCACGCCATCGCCGCCTGGCAGGACGTGGCCCGCCGACACGCCTGGGTGCCCGCCGTGATGGGCGCCTCCGAGGACGGCGCCAAGGCCTACGTCCGCGCCGGGCTCGGCGCCCTGCAACTCGGCGACGAGGCGATCCTGCACGTCGCCGACTTCGACCTGGGCGGCCGCGACATGCGGGTCACCCGGCAGGCCGTCAACCGCGTCCGCCGCACCGGTGCGACCACCAGGGTCCGCCGCCACGCCACCCTCACCGAGACCGAGATGGAGGAGGTCGTCGACAAGGCCGACGCCTGGCGCGACACCGAGACCGAACGCGGCTTCTCCATGGCCCTGGACCGGCTCGGCGACCCCGCCGACGGCGACTGCCTCCTGGTCGAGGCCATCGCCGAGGACGGCCGGCTGCTCGCCCTGCTCTCCTTCGTCCCCTGGGGCGGCGACGGCATCTCCCTGGACCTGATGCGCCGTGACCGCGCCGCGCCCAACGGGGTCATGGAGTTCATGGTCGCCGACCTGTGCGCGGCCGCCCCCAAACTGGGCGTCCACCGCGTCTCGCTCAACTTCGCCGTCTTCCGCTCGGTCTTCGAGGAAGGCGCCCGCATCGGCGCGGGCCCGGTACTGCGCCTGTGGCGCCGGCTGCTGCTGTTCTTCTCCCGCTGGTGGCAGCTGGAGGCCCTCTACCGCTCCAACGCCAAGTACCAACCCGAGTGGTACCCACGCTTCCTCTGCTACGGCGACGCCGGCTCCCTCGCCCGGATCGGCCTCGCCTCCGGAATCGCCGAAGGCTTCGTCCCCGTACCGTCCCTGCGCAAACTCTGGGGAAAGGGGCACCCGAAGGCGGGACCGCGGCCCGCCGAGGGGCTGCCGTCCCTGCCGGTGCCCGGTCTCGAAGGAGGGGACGAGACCGGGCCCGGACCGCCGGGCGCGGGCCTGCCGGACCAGTTCCGGGTGCGCCGGCGCAAGCTCGACGGGCTGCGCGCGGCGGGCGTCGACCCCTACCCGGTGGCGACCGTCCGGCCCACCCATGCCCTCGCCGACGTCCGCGACGGAGAGACGGCCACCGTCGCCGGGCGGATCATGCTGGTCCGTGACTTCGGGGGCATCGTCTTCGTCGTGCTGCGCGACTGGTCCGGCGACCGTCAGCTCGCCCTCACCCGCGACGGCTCGGGACCCGCCCTCGACCGGTTCACCGCCGACACCGACATCGGCGACCAGATCACCGCCACCGGCCGGGCCGGCGTCAGCGACCGGGGCGAGCCGACCCTCTTCGTCACCGACTGGCAGCTCACCGCGAAATGCCTGCGCCCGCTGCCCGACAAGCACCGCGGCCTCACCGACCCCGAGGCCAGGGTCCGCCGCCGCTATCTCGACCTCGCCACCGGTCCCGCCGCCCGCGCCGTCGTCCGCGCCCGCTCCACCGCCGTACAGGCGCTGCGCCAGGGTCTGCTCGACCGCGGCTACCTGGAGGTCGAGACCCCGATGCTCCAGCAGATCCACGGCGGCGCCAACGCCCGCCCCTTCACCACCCACATCAACGCCTACGACCTCGACCTCTATCTCCGCATCGCCCCCGAGCTGTACCTGAAACGGCTGTGCGTCGGCGGTCTGGAGAAGGTCTTCGAACTCGGCCGCACCTTCCGCAACGAGGGCGTCTCCCACAAGCACAACCCCGAGTTCACGATGCTGGAGGCCTACCAGGCGTACGCCGACTACGACGTGATGCTCGACCTCGCCCGCGAGCTGATCCAGGGCGCCGCGACCGCCGCCCACGGCTCGCCGGTCGCCCGCAAGGACGGACGGGAGTACGACATCTCGGGTGAGTGGCCGGTCAAGACCGTGTACGGGGCGATCTCCGAGGTGCTGGGGGAGGAGATCGGCCCCGGCAGCGAACTGCTCCGGCTGCACCGGCACTGCGACCGCGTCGGTGTGCCGTACACCGCCGACGACGGGCCCGGAGACGTCGTACTGGAGATGTACGAGCGGCTGGTCGAGGAGCGCACCCAGCTGCCCACCTTCTACAAGGACTTCCCGACCGAGGTCTCCCCGCTCACCCGGCAGCACCGCACCGACCCGCGGCTCGCCGAACGCTGGGACCTGGTCGCCTTCGGGACCGAACTCGGCACCGCCTACTCCGAACTGACCGACCCCCTCGAACAGCGCCGCCGGCTCACCGCCCAGTCGCTGCTCGCCGCCGGCGGGGACCCCGAGGCGATGGAACTCGACGAGGACTTCCTCGACGCCCTCGAATACGCGATGCCGCCCACCGGCGGGCTCGGCCTCGGCGTCGACCGGGTGGTCATGTTCCTCACCGGCCTGACGATCCGCGAGACGCTGCCCTTCCCCCTGGTCCGCCGCCGCTGAGCGAGGCGGCCGAGGGCCGCTGAATCCTTCCGGCTCTGGGCCGTGCGGGTGTTTTCCTCCCGCCACACCGGTGGCGATGTGGTGCGCCGGAGCCGCACCGGGCGACTGATGAGTCATGGAGAAGGATCAGTTGTTCACCCGACGCCGGCTGCTGCTCGCCGGCGCCGCCGCACTGGGGGCCGCGGGCACCGCGGGAGTCGTGCTGGCGAGCGAGGCCGAGGACGCGGCCCGTACCGTCGTACCCGCCGCCGGACCGCCGCCCCGCTCGGCGCTCAAGTCCTCCGCCTTCCGGCTCCAGCCGCTCACCGGATACGGCCCGCCGCGTACCGAGCCGCGCAAGCTCAGGGTCCGCACGGAACCCATCATGGAGATCCCCAAAAGCGGCAGGCGCATGATGCTCACCTTCGACGACGGCCCCAACCCGAACTACACCCCGCACATCCTGGACACCCTCGCCAAGTACGACGTGCGGGCGATGTTCTTCCTGTGCGGGGAGTGCATCGTCGTGAACCGGGAGCTGGTCGCGCGGATGGCGGAGGAGGGGCATGTCGTGGGCAACCACACCTGGACGCATCCGCTGCTGACCACCATGAACCGCAGTGAGATCCGCGACGAGATGGCGAGCACCAGCGACGCCATCGAGGACACCTACGGCGAACGCCCCCAGTGGTTCCGCGCCCCCTACGGCGCCTGGAACCGCGCGGCCTTCCAGCTCGGCGCCGAGATGGGCATGGAGCCGATGGCCTGGACCGTCGACAGCACCGACTGGACCACCCCGGGCACCCGCACCATCGTCGACATCGTCGAGCACGGCGCCGCCCCCGGTGTCGTGGTCCTCTCCCACGACGCCGGGGGCGACCGCTCGCAGAGCGTCAAGGCGCTGCGCGAGTACCTGCCCTACCTGCTGGACAACGGCTACCACCTGACCGTCCCACGCCGCCGCACCTGAACGGGCCCCGGGGGCTGCCCGGCGGATCATGCCGCAGACGCGGGGTCTGGTGCGTCCTGCCTCAGAGGGGGTACCCCCAGCGGCGTTGTCGTCGGTCAGCGACGTCCCCCAGCCTTCGGCCGGGAGGTGCCCCCACCGCGTCGCCCGCCGCGGCAGCGGCTGATGTCTACGCCTCCTCCGCCTTGCAGTCGGACGCTCCCCCACGCTCGAACAACCTCGCGCGGGAGGGACCCCCACGGCCCCGCTCACCTCGGCTGAACAGTCACGGCTGCTTTCCTGCGACTTGATCCGCCGGACAGCCCCAGCCCGCCCAGTGGAGGCCTCAGTGGGCCCCGACCAGGCGGGCGAACACCACGACGTTCCCGTCGTAGCCGTTCTGTTTCGAGAAGCCGCCGCCGCAGGTGATGACCCGCAACTCCGGTGTGCCCTTGGAACCGTAGACCCGGTCGCCCGGGAAACCGGCCTTCGCGAAGACCTCGATCCCGTAGATCTCGAAGACCGCGGTCCTGCCGTCCTTCCGGTCGACCTCGATCTGGTTTCCCTTCTTCAGGGAACCGAGGCCGTAGAACACCGCCGGCCCCTTCGAGTTGTCGACATGGCCGACGACGACCGAGGTCCCCTTCTCCCCGGGCGAGACGCCCCCGGTGAACCAGCCGGCCAGATTGGGGTCGTCCGGCGGCGGCGCCGCGATCCAGCCGCCCGTGTCCAGCCCCACCCCCATCACGGGCGCGTCGACCCGGATCGCGGGAATCCGGATCCGGTCCGCCGCGGCGAACGGCAGTGCGGCGGGCACGGGTGCCGTGGCGAAGGTGTCCGGAACCGTGGTGCGGCTGTCGGGGGCGGCGGCCGAGGCCGGCTGTGGCGGACCGACGTCGAACTCTCCCGAACCGTTCCGAATCAGCGCCAGACCGGTCAGCAGAACAAGCGCTATCACCCCCCAGGGGGCACGCTTCCGCCGCCGCTCCTCCTCTTCGGCCAGCTCGGAAAGTCCGGACGCAGACATTCGCCATCCCCTCTCGACGCGGCTGCTCCCATGTCCGTATCGCGCATGGGAAAACGCTAAGTCCCGCGCGCGCGTGCGGCGACGGGGCGACGGGCGAACGGGTGGCCGGAGGGCATTCCGGTGCGCCATCCGAGTTGCCGTTCGCAGATTTTTTCTGACGGTCCGTGACCTGCGGCAATATCCGATTGTGCGCTTTTCTGACGGCGTGTCTGATCACCAGGACGGACCATTCTCGAAATGCGGGCGTGTTCACGGCATCTGAGGGTCTAGTCGGGAGGCGCTTTCTCGCCGATCCACCGGGGACGGTTCCCGGGGCGCCTTCCGCGGAGGAAGAGATGCGAAACTCACGTGCGCTGGCGGCCGCGTGCACCGTGGTCGCCGTTCTCGGTGCCGCCGCCCCCATGGCCGTCGCCGACGGCCTGGGCAACCCCGGCGGCCCGCCCAATACGCAGGCCCCGGTCGTCGGAGGGACGGGCGTCGCCCCGGGGACCGGTGTCGGTGGTGTGGGTGGTGTCGGCGGCATCGGTGGTGTGGGTGGTGTCGGCGGCTTCGCCGGTGTCGGCGGTGTCGGCGGTGTCGCCGGCATCGGTGGTGTCGCGGTCCCCGGAGTCGTCGTACCCGGGTTCGGTGGTGACGGACGTTTCAACAACGGCTACGGCGGGCGGGGCGGTGACGACTTCGGTGGGCGGGGCGGCGAAGGGTTCGGTGGGCGGGGCGGCGAAGGGCTCGGCGGCCGGGGCGACGAAGGGCTCGGCGGCGACTTCCGCGGCCGGGGTGACGGCGTGCGCAACATCGTCGTGCAGCCCCGCACGGTCGCGGGGGGCGAGGAGGTCGTCGTCACCGTCAACGGCTGCCGAAGGGGCACGATGGTGTCCTCCGCCTTCGTCGACAGGCCGAGGCTGTTCCCGTTCGGCTCGGACATGGCACGCGGCTCCGCCAGAATCCGCCGGCACGCCCACCCGGGCCCGTACGACCTCACCGTCATCTGTGACGACGGCCCGTCCCTGACCCGGCCGTCCGCCTTCAACGTGATCGGCGGGACGGACGGCAACATGTCCAACGAGATGGACAGCGACGACCGCCTCCAGCTCGGCGGGGTGCAGGCCGGGCTCGGCGGCAGCGTGTCCAACGGGGCCACCCCGACCGACATGGCGATCGGCGGCGGACTGGTGGGCGCGGCCGTGCTCGCGGGGTGCGGGTTCTGGCTGCGCCGGCGTCACGAGAAGCGGTTCTGACCATCTCGAGCCCCGCCGCGAGCCGGGGCGCACACGCCGTCGACGGGTTCTCGCTCCGTTCCCCCGCGGAACCGGGGCGAGAACCCGCGGGGGAACCGGCGGTCGGGACGCGCTCAGGAGCCGTCCTCGCCGGTGTGCCTGCGTGCGATGCGGTACGCCGTACCGACCGAGCCCACGACGAGCGCTGCGCCGAGGCCGATCTCCGTGAGGTCGAACCCGCCGAAGCTGCCGCCCGCACCGGCCTGGACGCCGTGACTCGGCGGGAGGGGCTGCGGGTTGAGCTGCGCGCCGCTGTCGGTGCCGTTGTCGGTGCCGCCGTCCGTGCGCCCGCCGCTGTGATCGCCGGATCCCGCGTCCGTGTGTCCGTCGGTACGTCCGTCCGTGCCCGAGCCGGTACGGCCGCCCGTGCTCGCGTCGGCACGTCCGCCGGTCTGGTCGTCCGTGCGCCCGGCACCGTTTCCGTCCGTGCGCCCGCCACCGGCTCCGTCCGAACGGCCGGCACCGTTTCCGTCCGAGACGGCCAGTTCGGTCGACGCGCTCGCCCCGTCGCAGTTGAACGTCACCCGGTACGACGCCAGCGAGCGCACGTCCCGGTTGACCGTGGCCGTTCCCGAGTCCTGTCCCGCCGGGATACGGACGGTGTCGAACAGACCCGAGGAGACCGTCGCGGCGCCCCGGCAGCTGTCGTCGCGATTCAGGTGCAGGTTCACCCGGCCGCCCGCCGCGACGGTGGACGGCGTGACCCGGAATCCGAGGGACGCGCTTTCGCGGCCGGAATCCTGACTCCCGTCGCTTCCGTCGTTCGCGAGGATGGCCGGAGCGCAGAGGGCGAGGGCACCGACGCCCAGGAGTGCGGCCGAAGCGACGCGTATCGCGCGCATGTGGTTCCTCCGGTCTCCGAGGAGCGGCTTGCGGACCTGTTCCGCCAGTGCCGGAAATGCACCTCGATGATCGGAACGCTAGGAACACCCGCACATGCGCGCGAACCCAGTCGCGCGAACGGGGGAATCGAGTGGGCCGCCCGGGTGATGCGGCTGCGGCACCCGGGGGACACCCGCGGCGCGCCGCCGATGTCCCCCGGGCCGACTTCCGGGAGCCCTAGCCCCTGATGTGCGGGAAGAGGGCCAGGAAGGGCTGCGACGTCGCCGTGATACCCCGGCTGTAGGGCTCGTCGAAGTCCCAGATCAGGTACAGCATGAAGGCGATGGTCGCGGAGAACAGCCCCGCCAGGATCAACTCCCGGCGGGTGCGCCTGATCTGCAGCGCGAAGACCATGCCGATGGTGATCGCGGCTCCGGTCAGCAGTCCGAACCACACCACGTTCGGCATGGTCGCCCCGGTCGAGTCGGCGCGGGCGCTGCGCGCCTGGTCGACGGCGGCCACCTGGTCCACCAGCGGCTGGTAGGCCTGCGCCTCGAAGTCGGTCTTCGGCTGGTAGTCGGTCACGTCCTGACGGATCTTCGCGAGCAGGTCGGCACCCTGCTGCGTGAGGTGCCCCTTCTGGGACATCACCTTCCACTCCTTGCCGACGACCTGCTCGGCGTAGTCGTCGACGTCAGCCCGGATCCGGTCGCGGACGTCCGGCGGATACACCCGTACCCGCTCATGGATCTCGTGCAGTGCCTGCGCCTCCGCCTGCACATGGTCCTGGGCGGCACTGCGGGCCTCCCACACCCCGGCCACCGCCAGACCGAGGACGATGGCGTAGATGACGCCGATCCACATGGTCATGTATTCGATGACGTCCGGCGTCTCGGAGGGATCCTCGTCCTCCGCTGCCCTCTTGTCGCGTACGAGGGTGATGACGACCACCACGGCGACGGCCGCGAGCATCGCGAGGACGAGAACAAGCCAATCCGGCAACGAAGCCTCCAGAAATCAGTGGGCCGGCCGTCAGCGCGCGCGGAACGCGGCGACGGCGATGATCGCGGGTACGGCGATGAGCAGGACGTAGGTGACCGGGGAGGTGCGGTTCGGGGCCGCCGCGCCGGTCGACTGGACGTGGTACGGCGGGTAGGTCACCGGGGTCGGTGAGGGCCGCGGCTTCGGCTTGGGCGGCGGGGTGGGTGTGGGCACCGGCCTGGGCCTGGGAGCCGGCGGCGGGGTGGGCGCGGGCTTGGGGGCCGGTGCCCGCCGGGGCGGCGGTGGCGGGGCCGGCTTCGGCGAGGGTTTGGGTGTCGGCTTCGGCGTAGGGGTGGGTTTCGGTGGTGGTGGTGGTGGTGGTGGTGGCGGCGGTGGTGTGGGTGTGGGTGTGGGTGTGGGTGTGGGTGTGGGGCAGGGCGGTGGCGTGGGGGGCGGGCACGGGGGAGTGGGCCAGGAGTCGCCGGCGACGGCCACGGCCTGGACGTCGCCGGCCACGGCCACGGCCTGTATGCCGGCAGGGCCCGTCGAGGCGTAGGCACAGGCGTCGGCCGAGGCCGTGCCGACCGGGCAGCCCACCAGGGCCCACACCAACGTCACCAGGGCCAACGCCCGCGGGACGGGCGCGAGTCGGGTCACTTCGGGTGCATGCACGAGCGAGATCATGAGGCGTTGGGCGCCGTCGCACGCCGGAGTAGGGAGGGATTGGCCCGAACGGGGGACAGTCGCCGTAAACCGGTTTGAATCACACCGGTCGGCGAATGGCTCGAAGCGTATGCCCGTGCGGTACGGGACGCGGGAGCACGGTGTCCCGAAAGAAATTTGTGAGCCGGTTGAACACTTCGGCCCCCGGCATCCGTACCTGGTGTCGTGCGGCGGCGCAGAGGCGCTGCAAAATCCAGGCGATTATGGGGAGTTGACGATGAAGACCTCGTGGAGGAGCGCCTCGCTGGTGGCCACGGCCGCGGGGGTGATGGTGTTCGCGACGGCGTGCGGTTCGAACAACGCGACCACTCCGTCCTCGGCGGCCCAGAACGTCGGTGCCACGGCTCCGGCCGGCATCGGCAGCATCACCAACCCCTCCGCCTCGACCGGCGCGGGCAACGGCTACGGCGCCGACGGCAACCAGGCCTCCAGCTCCCCGGCCGCGGTCGCCCCCGCCGGCAAGCTGACCGTTGCCAGCAACCCCGACCTGGGCAATGTGCTGACCGACGGCAGCGGCCTCACCCTCTACCGTTTCGACGCGGACACCGCCAACCCGCCGAAGTCGAACTGCAACGGCGACTGCGCCACCACCTGGCCGCCGGTGCCCGCCGGCGACGCCTCGGCCGGCGCCGGCATCGACAAGGCGCTGCTCGGCGAGGTCACCCGCGCCGACGGCACCAAGCAGCTGACCGTCGGCGGCTGGCCGGTCTACCGCTACGTCAAGGACGTCAACGCCGGTGACGTCAACGGCCAGGGCGTGGGCGGCAAGTGGTTCGCGCTCGCCCCCACCGGCAAGAAGGCCACGCTGGCCTCCCTGCCCGGCCTGTCGGTCCGCAAGGACGCCAAGCTCGGCGACATCATCGTCGACAAGAACGGCATGACGGTCTACCGCTTCATCAAGGACAAGGCGTGGCCCAAGGTCGTCTCGAACTGCACCGGTCCCTGCCTGGTGAAGTGGCCGGCCGTCGCGGAGGTCGCCTCCAGTGACACCAAGGGCATCGTGAAGAAGGGCCTGATGGGCTTCACCCGGCCCGACAACGGCCAGAAGCAGCAGACGGTCAACTGCTGGCCGATCTACACCTTCTCCGGTGACGCGAAGGCCGGAGACACCAACGGACAGGGCGTGGGCGGCACTTGGTACGCCGTCTCGCCCGAAGGAAAGCTGGTCGGCGCGCCGAGCAATTAGGGATCACCTCCCCAGGGTTGATCGCCCCGCCCAAGTCCACATTCGCGTATCGCGGAAGGGAGGGCAGAGGCCAGCGAGAGTCCCGGACGACGAACAAAACGGCGCACGACCGCCCGCCCCCTCCACACCGCACGGAGGGGGCGGGCTCCTTCGCGTCCCGGGGCGCCTATTGATGCGCCCCGGACGGAGTACCCGAACACCCCTCAAACTCCCCTCGAAACGCTCAGGGAATTCCCTGCTCCTGACCGGGAACGGACGGTCAATTTCCGTTTCGGCTCGCCCCGTTCGCAGGCGATCAGTAGCCTCTGCTCGAACACCGGATCGCCTAAGCCTTGGAGAGATACATGGAGCGTCCCGCCTGGGCCCCACGGAGCATCGACATCTCGGTGCCGAGCGTTTCGCGTATCTACGACTACTACCTGGGCGGTTCGCACAACTTCGAGGTCGACCGGGAAGCGGCCCGCAAGGCGATGACCTACATGCCGGGCCTGCCGAAGATCATGCAGGCCAACCGTGCCTTCATGCGCCGCGCCGTCCGCCACGCCGTGGGCACCGGTATCGACCAGTTCCTCGACATCGGCTCCGGCATCCCCACCTTCGGCAACGTCCACGAGGTGGCACAGACCGCGCACCCCGGCGCGCGCGTGGTCTACGTCGACCACGACCCGGTGGCCGTGGCACACAGCCAGGCCGTGCTCGCGGGCAACGAGGACACGGACGTGGTCGCCGCCGACCTCCGCAAGCCCCAGGAGATCCTGTCGAGCCCTCAGGTGGAGCGCCTCATCGACTTGA
Source organism: Streptomyces sp. NPDC101234 (assembly GCF_044767525.1). Taxonomy (NCBI): domain Bacteria; kingdom Bacillati; phylum Actinomycetota; class Actinomycetes; order Kitasatosporales; family Streptomycetaceae; genus Streptomyces; species Streptomyces sp. NPDC101234. The sequence goes on from NZ_JBIWOA010000030.1 coordinate 33,007, forward strand.
ATCGGCCAGTGGCCTTGCTCCTCGTTGCCATACTTCACTTCGTGGAAGACACGGACGACCCGTACGAGGCGGTGGCACAGCTGCGCGACGCACTCGCGCCCGGCAGCCTCCTTGTTCTCACGCATGCCTCGTACGAGGGAATCCCGCTGCCGGCCGAGCGGGCCGAGGGTGCGGTGGACGTATACAAGGACATTCGCAACCCGCTGATCATGCGCTCACGCGACGAGATCGCAAGGTTCTTCGAGGGGTACGACATGGTGGAACCCGGACTGGTGCCGATGCCGCACTGGCGGCCGGAGTCGGCGCCGGAGGACGAGGATCCGTATGCCTTCTCCGGATTCGCCGGCGTGGGGATCGCGGCGTGAGCGCGGAGCCGGACGGCCCGGAGGACAGACTGCGCCGGTTCGCGACGATCTGGAGCCGGGCGGTGTTCCCGGTGACCTCGACGTCCCTGACCAGGCCGGAGTTCGAGGAACAGCTCCTGCCGCTCGCCCGCCGGCTGAGCGAGGTGCTCCTCGCGCACGGCTTCGACGCCGACGAGGCCCGGCAGGTGGGCGCCGCGCTGATCGACGCGCACTGCACCGACCCGGAGGCGCTCACCCGCACCCTCGACTGCGTGGACGCCTATCTCGCCCTGTACTGCGGCGCCGACGGCCCCCAGGACGAGCTGCGGATGCGCTCCTCGCGGATCCAGCACGCGATGGCCGCCGGGTTCGCCCAGGCGCTGCGTGAGCGCACCCTGGCCGAGCAGGAGGCCATCGCCCAGGCCGCGTTGCGCGCCCAGGGTGTGGTCGCGCAGGCGCTGCACGCGAGCGAGGCCCGCTTCCGCGCGGTCTTCGAGGGCGCGGCGATAGGGATCGGCATCGCCGACCTCGACGGCAACGTCCTCCAGGTGAACGGCGCGCTGCTGCGCATGTTCGGCGGCTCCGAGCAGACCCTTCGCAGCCGCAACGTCCTGGAGTGGGCGCACCCCGAGGACGCGCCCCAGACCTGGCGGCTCTACGAGGAGCTGGTGCGCGGCGACCGCGAGCACTACCACGTGGAGAAGGCGTTCAACCGCTCCGACGGTACGGTCCTGTGGACCAACCTGACCGTCTCCCTGCTCCGGGACGCGGACGGCGAGCCGCAGTACCAGCTGGCCCTCATGGAGGACACCACCGAGCGCCGGCTGCTCAACCTCCGGCTGCGCTACGAGGCCACCCACGACGCGCTCACCGGCCTGCCCAACCGCACGCTGTTCTTCGAGCGCCTGGAGAAGGCCCTGTCGGCCGGCGAGGGCCAGCGCTTCGGCCTGTGCTACCTCGACCTGGACGGCTTCAAGACCATCAACGACAGTCTCGGCCACTCCGCCGGCGACCGACTTCTTGTGGAGGTCGCCGACCGGCTGCAGTCCTGCGCGACCGCGCCCGGCGAGATGGTCGCCCGGCTCGGCGGCGACGAGTTCGTGGCCCTGACCACCGGACGGGCCACCCAGCGCGAGGTCGACGACCTGGCCGACCGCATCATGAACGCGCTCGTCACCCCGATCAGCATCGACGGCCGCGAACTCCTGGTCCGCGGCTCCATCGGCATCGTCGAGGGCCCGGCGGGCGAGCGCACCCCGGCCGAGGTGCTGCGCAGCGCCGACATCACGATGTACCGGGCCAAGTCGGCGGGCGGCAACCGCTCCGAGCTGGCGGACCCGGAGGCGGACGCCCGCGCGATCACCCGGCACGGCCTGACGACGGCGCTGCCCGCCGCGCTGGACCGGGGCGAGTTCTTCATCGAGTACCAGCCGCTGGTCCACCTCGGCGACGGCAGCGTCCGCGGCGCCGAGGCCCTGGTCCGCTGGCTGCATCCGCAGCACGGCGTCCTCGGCCCCGACCGGTTCATCCCGCTCGCCGAACACACGGGTCTCATCGTCCCGTTGGGCCGCTGGGTGCTGGAGGAGTCGATCCGCCAGGCCCGCGAGTGGCGAGAACGCTACGGCGACGACACGACTGCCGGCCCGCTGCGCATCAACGTCAACCTGTCCCCGTGCCAGCTCAGCCACCCCGGCCTGGTCCAGGACACGGTGGAGATCCTGGAGCGGACCGGGGTGGCCCCCGACGCCCTCTGCCTGGAGGTCACCGAGTCGGCGCTGATCGGCGCCGACGACGACCTCCTCAAACCCCTGCGGCGCCTCGCCGAGATGGGCGTCGACATCGCGCTGGACGACTTCGGCACGGGCTACTCCAACCTGGCCAACCTCCGACGCCTGCCGGTGAGCATCCTCAAGCTGGACCGCTCCTTCACCCAGAGCATGCAGCAGTTCCCGGCGGACCCGGTCGATCTCAAGATCGTGGAAGGCATCGTCTCCCTGGCCCACAGCCTGGACCTCGCGGTCACGGTGGAAGGCGTGGAGACCGGCGCCCAGGCCGAACAACTCCGCATACTGGGCTGCGACACGGCCCAGGGCTGGTACTACGCCCGCCCGGGCCCACCCGAGCGTCTCCACGAACTAGCACTGGTGGACGCAACAGGCTGAGCTTGCTGACGCCGGGGGCTGCGGTATGCCTAAGGGGCGCTGGGGGTGCCCCCGGCCGAAGGCTGGGGGAGGAACTGCGCGACCAGCCACAACGTACCCGCAGCCCCGAACGGCGCTTACCCGCAAGGGCGCAACCGGGCACCGTCACCTCTCCAACAACATGCGCTGAAGCTCCCGCGCGGCCCGAGGCGGCGCCACATCACTCCGGTGAGCCAGCGCGATGGTCCGATGCAACCCCGGCCGAGCCAACGGAGTGACCCGCAACCCCCGCCCCGACCGCGCCGCCACCATCCGCGGCACCACGGCCACCCCAAGACCCGCCCGCACGAACCCCAGCACCGCGTCCATCTCACCCCCCTCGACAGCGAAGCCCGGCTCGAACCCAGCGGAGCGACACGCGGCGACGGTCAGCTCCCGCAGGTCGTACCCGTGCCGGAACATCACCAGCCGCTCTCCCTCCAGGTCGGCGATCTTCACCCCGCCCCGCCCCCGCCCGGGCACCGTCGCCTCGGGTGAGGACACCACGACCAGGTCCTCCCGCAACAGCTCCACCGTGGTCAGCGCGGGCGACGCCGGCGGCAGCGGCAGCACGATGAGCGCCAGGTCCAGCGCCCCGCGCGCCAGCTCCCGTACGAGATCGTGGGACCCGCTCTCCTCGATCAGCAGCTGGATCCCCGGATAGCGGTCATGGAACGACCGCAGCACGTCCGGCAGCAGCCCCGTGCACAGACTCGGTGTCGCCCCCAGCCGCACCCGGCCGCTCCGCAGCTGCACCAGTTCCTGCACCTCGTGCCGGGCCGTGTCCGCGTCCGCGAGGATCCGCCGAGCCAGCGGCAGCAGCGCCTCGCCCGCGTCGGTGAGCGTGATGTTCCCCCGCGCCCGGAGGAACAGATCCGCCCCCAGCTCCCGCTCCAGCGCCTTGATCTGCTGGGACAGTGAGGGCTGGGCCACATGCACCAGCTCGGCGGCCCGGGTGAAGTGCCGGGTCTCCGCCACGGCGACGAAGTACTGAAGCTGCTGGAACTGCATGGTGACACGATAGCTCCTGGCTATCGAATCAAGCCGGACCATGTCTTGGACCGATGGGGCCGTTCGGCCCTACCGTCCTCAGCATGGCTCTGGCAACGCGGACGGACCGACGGCCGTCCATGGCGCGCACGATGTGGGACAGCTCCGTCGGCAAGAAGACCGTGATGGCCGTCAGCGGCCTGATCATGCTGCTCTACCTGGTGGTGCACATGATCGGGAACCTGAAGATCTACTTCGGGGCGGGCGAGTTCAATCACTACGCCCACTGGCTGCGTACCATCGGCGAACCGTTCATGCACTACGAGTGGACGCTCTGGCTCATCCGGATCGTCCTGGTCGTCGCCGTGGTCGCCCACGCCACGTCCGCCTACCAGCTCAGCCGCCGCGACATCAAGGCACGCCCCAGCAAGTACGTGCACAAGAAGCCCCGCGCGTCCTACGCCACGCGCACCATGCGCTGGGGCGGGATCATCCTCGCCCTGTTCATCGTCTGGCACATCCTCGACCTGACCACCGGCACCGTGCACTCCGGCGGCTTCCAGGAGGGCCACCCGTACCAGAACGTCGTGGACACCTTCTCCACCTGGTACGGCGACGTGATCTACATCGTCGCGATGCTCGCGCTCGGCCTGCATGTGAGGCACGGCTTCTGGAGCGCCGCCCAGACCCTCGGCGTCGGCAGCCGCACCCGCGACCGCGCCCTCAAGACCGTCGCAAACGTCCTCGCACTGCTGCTCACGGCCGGCTTCATCGCCGTACCCGTGGGCGTCATGACCGGAGTGGTGAGCTGACCATGACCGACTACGTGAACTACACGACCGGCGAAGCCGTCGCCGATGCCAAGGCCCCCTCCGGCCCCGTCAACGAGCGCTGGGACAAGCGCCGTTTCGAGGCCAAGCTGGTCAACCCCGCCAACCGGCGCAAGCACACCGTGATCGTCGTCGGCACCGGCCTGGCCGGCGGTTCCGCCGGGGCCACCCTCGCCGAACAGGGCTACCACGTCGTCCAGTTCTGCTACCAGGACTCCCCGCGCCGAGCCCACTCCATCGCCGCGCAGGGCGGGATCAACGCGGCGAAGAACTACCGCAACGACGGCGACTCCGTCCACCGGCTGTTCTACGACACCGTCAAGGGCGGCGACTTCCGGGCCCGCGAGTCCAACGTCCACCGGCTCGCGCAGATCTCCGTCGAGATCATCGACCAGTGCGTGGCGCAGGGCGTGCCGTTCGCCCGTGAGTACGGCGGTCTGCTCGACACCCGCTCCTTCGGCGGTGTGCAGGTGTCCCGGACCTTCTACGCCCGCGGCCAGACGGGGCAGCAGCTGCTTCTCGGCGCCTACCAGGCGCTGAGCCGGCAGATCGCCGCCGGGAACGTGGAGATGCATCCGCGGACCGAGATGCTCGATGTGATCGTCGTCGACGGGCGGGCGCGCGGGATCGTGGCCCGGGACCTGATCACCGGCAGGATCGACACGTACTTCGCGGACGCCGTCGTACTGGCGAGCGGTGGCTACGGCAACGTCTTCTACCTGTCGACGAACGCCATGAACTCCAACGCCACCGCGATCTGGCGGGCGCACCGGCGCGGTGCCTACTTCGCCAACCCGTGCTTCACCCAGATCCACCCCACCTGCATCCCGCGCACCGGCGACCACCAGTCCAAGCTCACCCTGATGAGCGAGTCGCTGCGCAACGACGGCCGGATCTGGGTGCCCAGGGCCAAGGGCGACACCCGGCCCGCCCACCAGATCCCCGAGGACGAGCGCGACTACTACCTGGAGCGCATCTACCCGTCCTTCGGCAACCTGGTCCCGCGCGACATCGCCTCCCGCGCCGCGAAGAACGTCTGCGACGAGGGGCGGGGCGTGGGCCCCGGCGGGCAGGGCGTCTACCTCGACTTCGCCGACGCCATCGAGCGGATGGGGCGCAAGGCCGTCGAGGCCAAGTACGGCAACCTCTTCGACATGTACCAACGGATCACCGACGAGGATCCGTACCGGGTGCCGATGCGGATCTACCCCGCCGTGCACTACACGATGGGCGGACTGTGGGTCGACTACGACCTGCAGACCACCGTCCCCGGCCTGTTCGCGGTCGGCGAGGCCAACTTCTCCGACCACGGCGCCAACCGGCTCGGCGCCTCGGCGCTGATGCAGGGCCTGGCCGACGGCTACTTCGTCCTGCCGGCCACCATCAACGACTACCTCGCCCGCAACCCCCACCAGGAGGCGGTGACGGCCGAACACCCCGTCGTCCAGGAGGTGCTGGCCGAGACCGCGGACCGGCTGAACCTGCTGCTGTCCGTCGACGGTGACCGCACCCCCGACTCCTTCCACCGTGAACTCGGCGAGCTGATGTGGGAGTTCTGCGGTATGGCCCGGACGGACGCGGGGCTGCGCAAGGCACTTGAGCGCATCCCGCAGATCCGCGAGGAGTTCTGGCGGCGCATCAAGGTGCCGGGGACGGGCGAGGAGTTCAACCAGTCCCTGGAGAAGGCGAACCGCATCGTCGACTACCTGGAACTCGCCGAGCTGATGTGCCTCGACGCGCTGCACCGCGCCGAGTCCTGCGGCGGCCACTTCCGGGAGGAGTCGCAGACGCCGGACGGCGAGGCGGCCCGCCGGGACGACGAGTTCTCCTACGCGGCCGCCTGGGAGTTCACCGGCACCGGCGAGGCTCCGACCCTGCACAAGGAAGACCTGGTCTTCGAGTACGTCCACCCCACCCAGCGGAGCTACGCATGAAGCTCACCCTGCGCGTCTGGCGACAGCAGAACGCCGACGCCGACGGCACGATGTCCACGTACGAGGTGGACGGCATCTCCTCCGACATGTCCTTCCTGGAGATGCTCGACACCCTCAACGAGGAGCTCATCCTCAAGGGCGAGGACCCCGTCGCCTTCGACCACGACTGCCGCGAGGGCATCTGCGGCGCGTGCTCCCTGGTGATCAACGGGGACGCGCACGGGCCAGAGCGGACCACCACCTGTCAACTGCACATGCGGTCCTTCAAGGACGGCGACACGATCGACATCGAGCCGTGGCGGGCGTCCGCGTTCCCGGTGATCAAGGACCTGGTGGTGGACCGCTCGGCGTTCGACCGGATCATCCAGGCCGGCGGGTACATCAGCGCGCCGACCGGGTCCGCGCCGGAGGCCCACGCGACGGCCGTGCCCAAGGCCGACGCCGACTTCGCCTTCGAGCACGCGGAGTGCATCGGGTGCGGGGCGTGTGTCGCCGCCTGCCCGAACGGGGCGGCGATGCTGTTCACGTCCGCCAAGGTGAATCACCTGAACGTCTTGCCGCAGGGGGCGCCCGAGCGGGAGACGCGGGTGCTGGACATGGTGGCGCAGATGGATGCGGAGGGGTTCGGGGGGTGCACGTTGACGGGGGAGTGCGCGACGGCCTGCCCGAAGGGGATTCCCTTGGTGTCGATCACGAGTATGAATCGTGAGTGGTTGCGGGCCAGCCGGAAGGTGGGGAAGAGGTAGCGCCGTTGCGGGGTGCGGGCGCGATGTGGCTGGTCGCGCCCGCGCGGCGGCAGCCGCATATCAAATGCAGCCCGGCGCCCCTTACGGGGCGCTGTCCTTCGGGGCGTTGAAAAGTCACAGACGTTCGCCGGAAGGTGCGGACGGGCGGGGTCGGTGTGGTGCTCACCGGCCCCGTCTCGCGTTTCTTTACGGCCGTTTGACCACGGCAGCGTTACTCTCAGGCGTCTGTGAGTGACCGGAAAGGGTGCGACCCCCGGCATTCAGCAGTCGCACATCCACGGGTCCCGTGCACGTCACGCCGAGTCCAGCCTGCCACGGAAGAAAGCAGGTGCAGATTTCCTCAGCTTCCGCTCGGCGCAGGAGACCTCCATGACCGCCATGCCCGCCTCACCCCCCGCTCTCGCCGCCCCGACCGGGGACTCCGGCTATCTGGTGCAGCTCGCCCGCGACGAGGACGACGTCCGGGCCGCGCAGCGACTGCGCCACCAGGTCTTCGCCGGAGAGATGGGTGCCCGGCTCGACGGGCCGGAGCCGGGTCTGGACGTGGACGCCTTCGACGCGTACTGCGACCACCTCCTCATCCGCGAAGCCCTCACCGGCGAGGTCGTCGGCACCTACCGGCTGCTGCCGCCCGAGCGCGCCGCCGTAGCCGGCCGCCTGTACTCCGAGGGCGAGTTCGACCTCGGCCCGCTCGCCGGCATCCGCTCCGGCCTCGTCGAGGTCGGCCGCTCCTGTGTACACCCCGCCCACCGCGACGGCGCCGTGATCGGCCTCATATGGGCCGGCATCGCCCGCTACATGGTGGACCGCGGCCACGAGTGGCTGGCCGGCTGCTGCTCCGTCCCGCTCGCCGACGGCGGCGCCCTCGCCGCCGCCACCTGGGACAAGGTCCAGGCCAAGCACCTCGCCCCGGAGGAGTTCCGGGTACGGCCCCTGAACCCCTGGGTGCCCACCGGACCCGCCCCCGAGGGCCGTACCGAACTGCCCGCCCTGCTGCGCGGCTACCTCCGCCTCGGCGCCTGGGTGTGCGGGGAGCCCGCGCACGACCCGGACTTCGGGGTCGCCGACATGTACGTGCTGCTGTCGATGCGCCGGGTCAACGCGCGCTATCTGCGGCACTTCCTCTCGCTCGTCCCGGCCTGATGAGCGTCTGGCTGCCCAGCGCGCCCTGCACCCCGGGCGCGTGCGTGGAACGCGTGGGGTCTCTCGCGGCCGTACCCCGGGCCGTGCTGCGGTTCACCGCGGTCGTGGTCCTGATGCTGACCGCGATCATGCTGGTGCCGCTCGGCTGGGGGTCCCCCCGCTTGCGGGGGAGGATACCCGCCGAGTGGGTGCGGCGGTTCTGCCGGCTGCTCGTGCGGGCCGCCGGGGTCCGGGTCCGGATCACCGGCAGCGCACCCGCCACCGGCGGGGTGCTCCTCGTCGCCAACCACATCTCCTGGCTGGACATCCCGCTGCTGGCCGCCGTACGGCCCGCGCGGATGCTCGCCAAGAAGGAGATCCGCGAGTGGCCGGTGGCCGGGCCGCTGGTGGCGGGGGCCGGCGTGCTGTTCATCGACCGGGACCGGCTGCGTGCCCTGCCGGACACGGTCGGCCGGATCGCGGGGGCGCTGCGGGAGGGCGCCGCGGTGGTCGCCTTCCCGGAGGGCAGCACCTGGTGCGGCCGGGCCCAGGGGCGGTTCCGGCGGGCCGTGTTCCAGGCCGCGCTGGACGCCGGCGCGCCCGTGCAGCCGGTGCGGCTGCGGTACCGCCTGGAAGGCGGGACCGCCAGCACCGTGCCCGCCTATGTCGGCGAGGACACGTTGCTGGCCTCCCTGTGGCGGGTGGTGACGACCCGTGGCCTGGTCGCCGAGGTGGACGTACGGCCGCTGATAGCGGCCGGCAGCCACCCGGACCGGCGTACCCTCGCCCACGCCGCCCAGCCGGTGACCCACGAACCGGCCTGGACGCACGCGGCTCTGGTGAGCTCCGACCGGGGTGCCCAGTGGGCGGTCCCCCAATGGAACCTGAGCAAGTCGACGCCTTAGCCGCCGTCGTCGGGTGGGTCGTCCGGCGGGTGCGCTCCGCCTCGGGGGGCGGAGACGGTCGTCAGCGGAGGGACCGGGACAGATAGGGCGCCGTCACGCTGCCTTCCGCCTGTGCGACCTCGGCCGGCGGGCCCGCCGCGACGACACGGCCGCCCCGGTCCCCGCCGCCCGGCCCCAGATCGATCACCCAGTCCGCACCCGCCACCACCGTCATGTCGTGCTCGACCACCACGACCGTGTGCCCGGCGTCGACCAGCCCGTGCAACTGCCGCATCAGCACCTCGACATCGGCCGGATGCAGCCCCGTCGTCGGCTCGTCGAGGAGGTACAGGGTGTGGCCGCGCCGACCGCGCTGCAACTCGCCGGCGAGCTTGATGCGCTGGGCCTCGCCGCCGGACAGCTCGGTGGCGGGCTGGCCCAGTCGCAGGTAACCCAGCCCCACGTCGAGCAGGGTGCCCAGGCTGCGCGCCACGGCCGGGGTGTCCGCGAAGAACTCCGCCGCGCCCGCCACGGTCAGGTCCAGCACCTGCGCGATGTTCCGCCCCCGGTACGACACTTCGAGCGTCTCGGGGTTGTAGCGCGCCCCGCCGCAGTCCGGGCAGGGCGCATAGGTGCTCGGCAGGAACAGCAGCTCCACGCTGACGAATCCCTCGCCCTGGCAGGTTTCGCAGCGCCCGCCGCTCACATTGAAGGAGAACCGGCCGACGCCGTAACCGCGCTCCCGCGCCTGGTCGGTGGCCGCGAACACCTTCCGCACGACGTCGAACAGGCCGGTGTAGGTGGCCAGGTTGGAGCGTGGGGTGCGGCCGATCGGCTTCTGGTCGACCGAGACCAGCCGGCCGACGCCGGCCTGCTCCTCGGTGATCTCGCCGATCAGCGTCGACTTGCCCGAACCGGAGACCCCGGTGACGGCGGTGAGGACACCGAGCGGGAACTCGGCGGTGACCTCGCGCAGGTTGTGCCGGGTGACCGGGCCGACCGTCAACCAGCCGTCGGCGGAGCGGAGCCGGCGTGCGGGTGCGGGTTCCCGTGCGAACAGGTGGCGGGCCGTGGCCGACTCCGCGACCCCTGCCAGCTCTGCCACCGGTCCGCTGTACAACACCTCCCCGCCGTGTTCTCCGGCGTGCGGCCCCACGTCCACCAGCCAGTCGGCGCCGCGCACCACGTCCAGGTGGTGCTCCACCACGAACACCGAGTTCCCGGCCGCCTTGAGCCGCTCCAGCACCGTGAGCAGCGCCTCGGTGTCCGCCGGGTGCAGTCCGGCCGACGGCTCGTCCAGTACGTAGACGACACCGAAGAGCCCGGAGCGCAACTGGGTGGCCAGCCGTAGGCGTTGGAGCTCGCCTGCCGAGAGCGTGGGGGTCGCCCGGTCCAGGCCGAGATAGCCGAGGCCGAGCTCGACGACCGGTGCGATCCGGGAGACCAGGTCCTCGGTGAGCACCCGCGCGGTCTCCGACGGGCTCTCGCCGTCGAGCAGTTCGGCGAGCTCGGTCAGCGGCAGGGCGGCCAGCTCGGCGATCGTACGGCCGCCGAAGGTCACCGCCAGCGCCTCCGCCCGCAGCCTGTCGCCGCCGCACACCGGACATGGCGCGCTGGTCAGATACCGCTCCGCCTTCGCCCGCAGGGTCGGGCTCCTGGAGTCCGCGAACGTCTTCATCACATACCGGTGGGCGCTCATGTACGTGCCCTGGTACGGCCGTTGGATGCGGTCGGCGTCCCGGACCGGGTGCACGGTGACCACCGGCTGCTCGTCGGTGAACAGGATCCACTCGCGCTGCTCGGCGGGGAGTTCGCGCCAGGGGCGGTCCACGTCGTGACCGAGCGTGTCCAGGATGTCCCGCAGGTTCTTGCCCTGCCAGGCGCCCGGCCAGGCCGCGATCGCGCCGTCGCGGATCGACAGCGACGGATCGGGAACCAGTGACTCCTCGGTCGTACGGTGGACCCGGCCCATGCCGTGGCACTCCGGGCAGGCACCCGCCGCCGTGTTGGGGGAGAAGGCGTCGGAATCGAGGCGTTCGGCGCCCGGCGGATAGTCGCCCGCGCGGGAGAAGAGCATGCGCAGGGAGTTGGAGAGGTTGGTGACCGTGCCGACCGAGGAGCGGGAGGTGGGGGCCGAGCGGCGCTGCTGCAGCGAGACCGCCGGCGGCAGCCCGCTGATCTCGGCGACCTTCGGCGCCCCGACCTGGTGGATCAGCCTGCGCGCGTACGGCGCGACCGACTCGAAGTAGCGCCGCTGGGCCTCGGCGTAGATCGTGCCGAACGCCAGGGACGACTTCCCCGAGCCGGACACACCGGTGAAGACGGCCAGCACGTCCCGGGGGATGTCCACGTCGACGCCCTTGAGGTTGTGCTCACGGGCACCGCGGACGCGGACGTACGGATCGTGGGGGCTGGGCATCGAGCGGAAACTCCGTGACGGGCGACTCGCGGGACAGCGACTCGCTGGGTACTGGACTCGCGGGGCAGGGACAAACCCCGCGATCCTAGCCCGCCCCCGCCCGTCCCCTTCCTACTGCGGAGGGTTCCCCTGGTCCCGCTGCCGGTCGATGTAGTCGTCGGCCTGCTTCTGGGCCGCGTCGACCTGGGACCGGTACTTGTTGCCGGTCCGCTCGTCGAATGCGTCACCGGCCTTCTCGACGCCCTGCCTGGCCTGGTCCTCATGGCCCTTCAGTAGATCCTTGAGCTTGTCCAGCACGGACATGGCAGCCCTCCTCGCTGGTTGAGGCTTACTCCCCAGCGTCACCGGCCGCGGCCGGGTCCGCATCTCGGCAGCCGTCACGGCCGGAGCAGCGGGGTCCGCTTTCCGGCGGACGTCCCCGTGCGGGCCCGGCGCGCCTGTGCGAGCTTGGAAACCGCGGATTCCCGCCGACCGCAGAAAGGCACGGCCCCATGAACACTCCCGGTTTCGGATTCGGACGCAGTCCCTTCGAGGAGTTCGACGAGCTGATGTCCCGCTTCTTCGGCGGATCCGGACCGGGCACACCGGCCCGCCGCCCGCAACGCGTCGACATCGGCAGCCTGCTGTCCGAACGGGCCCGGGAACTGGTCGCCGAGGCACGTGACCTCGCCGCCGCCGAGGGCAGCGAGGAACTGGACGCCCGCCATCTGCTGGCCGCCGCCACCACCCACGACTCCACCCGGCGGCTGCTCACCGAAGCCGGCGCGGACCCCGACCAGCTCCGCGAGCGGCTCACCGCCGGCCACGGCGGCGCCGCGAAGACCGAGCCCACCGCCCTCACCCCGGCCGCCAAACGGGCCCTGCTCGACGCCTACCAGATCTCCCGCGCCGAGGGCGCCTCGTACATCGGCCCCGAGCACCTGCTGCGCGCTCTGGCCGCGAACCCCGAGTCGGCGGCCGGGCGGGCGCTCGGCGACAGCGGCTGGGAGCCGACCCGGATGCCCGTCGAGGGCGCGGGGGAGCGGAAGAAGCCCAGCACCACGCCGACCGTCGACGAGTACGGCCGTGATCTCACCGAGGACGCCCGGGCCGGGCGTCTGGACCCGGTGATCGGGCGGGACGAGGAGGTCGAGCAGACCATCGAGGTGCTCTCCCGGCGCAGCAAGAACAACCCCGTGCTGATCGGCGACCCCGGTGTCGGCAAGACGGCCATCGTCGAGGGCATCGCGCAGCGGATCGTCGCCGGGGAGGTGCCCAAGACGCTGGAGGGCAAGCGGCTGGTCTCCCTCGACCTCGCCGGGATGGTGGCCGGCACCAAGTACCGGGGCGAGTTCGAGGAACGGCTGAAGAAACTCCTCGACGAGGTCCGTGAGCACGCCGACGGACTGGTGCTGTTCCTGGACGAGTTGCACACCGTGGTGGGCGCCGGAGGCGGTGGCGACGGAGCCCTCGACGCGGGCAACATCCTCAAACCCGCCCTCGCGCGCGGCGAGTTGCACCTCATCGGCGCGACCACCATCGACGAGTACCGCAAGCACATCGAGAAGGACGCGGCGCTGGAACGCCGGTTCGCGCCCATCCTGGTCGGCGAACCCACCGTCGACGACACCATCGAGATCCTGCGCGGGCTGCGCGACCGCTACGAGGCCCACCACCAGGTCCGCATCACCGACGAGGCGGTGGTCGCGGCGGCCGAGCTGTCCGACCGGTACATCACCTCCCGCTTCCTGCCGGACAAGGCGATCGACCTGATGGACCAGGCCGCCGCCCGGGTCCGGCTGCGTTCCAAGACCCCGCCCACCGACACCCGGGACATCGAGGACCGGATCGCCGCCCTGAGCCGGGAGAAGGACCAGGCCGTCGCCGACGAGGAGTACGAGCGCGCCAAGGAACTCCGCGACCGCATCAAGGAGGCCGAGGGCGAGCTGGAGCGGGTGGGCACCGCCGAGGAGCACGCGCCCAAGGTGACCGCCGAGGACATCGCCGAGGTCGTCTCCCGCACCACCGGCATCCCGGTCGCCCAGCTCACCGAGGAGGAGCGGGAGCGGCTGATGAAGCTGGAGGAGCACCTCCACGAGCGGGTCGTCGGCCAGGACGAGGCGATCACCGCCGTAGCCCGCGCGGTCCGCCGCGCCCGCGCCGGCATGAGCGACCCCAACCGCCCCGTCGGCAGCTTCCTCTTCCTCGGCCCCACCGGCGTCGGCAAGACCGAACTGGCCCGCGCCCTGGCCGCCGCCCTCTTCGGCGACGAGACCCGCATGATCCGCCTGGACATGAGCGAGTTCCAGGAGCGCCACACGGTGTCCCGGCTGGTCGGCGCCCCGCCCGGCTACGTCGGCCACGAGGAGGCCGGCCAGCTCACCGAGGCGGTGCGCAGACAGCCGTACGCCGTACTGCTCCTCGACGAGGTGGAGAAGGCGCACCCGGACGTCTTCAACACCCTGCTCCAGCTCCTCGACGACGGCCGCCTCACCGACTCCCAGGGCCGTACCGTCGACTTCAAGAACACGGTCGTCATCATGACGTCGAACATCGGCGCCGACCGCATCCTGGCCGCCGGCACCGAGAACTACACCAAGGTCCGCGAGGCGGTCATGCCCGCCCTGCAGCAGCACTTCCGCCCGGAGTTCCTCAACCGCATCGACGAGATCATCGTCTTCCGCGGCCTGGACCGCACCCAACTGCGCGAGATCGTCGACCTGTTGCTGGAACACACCCGGAGCAGGCTGCACGCCCAGGACGTCACGCTCGAAGTCACCGACACGGCCGCGGAGCTGCTCGCCAACCTCGGCCACGAACCCGACTTCGGCGCCCGCCCGCTGCGCCGCACCATCCAGCGTGAGGTCGACGACCGCCTCGCCGACCTGCTGCTGTCCGGCCAGCTCGTCGCGGGTGAACGGGCGGTGGTGGACGCGGCCGAGGGCCAGATCGTGATCCGCTCGGACAAACCCGCGACGGTCTAGGAGTTCACGATCGAGGCCAGCCGCCGGTAGGAGTCCAGCAGGGCCGCGCGGTCGTAGGTGCTGGTGGTGACCAGCACCTCGTCCGCGCCGGTCTCCTTGAGGACCGTGTCCAGTTCGTGCGCCACCTGTTTCTCCGTCCCGGCGATGTGCCCGGCGAGCCCGGACTCGTAGAAGCCACGCTCCTTGCCGGTCATCGTCCGGGCCTCGACGTCCTCCGCCGGGGGCAGCGGCGGGAACGTGCCGTGCGTGCGGGAGTACGCCATCGACCAGGCCTCCGGGACCAGGAGCCGGTGGGCCGCCTCCGGGGTGCCGGCGACGGCGATGGTCCCCGAGATCACGACGTACGGCTCGGCGGCCCAGGGGGAGGGGCGGAAACGGTCGCGGTAGTGGTCGATGCCGCGTTGCATCCGCTCGCGGCTGCGCAGATCGCCGATCACCATCGGCAGCCCGGCACGGGCCGCGATGTCCGCGCCCTCGCCCATCGCCAGCACGAACGGCGGCACGCGCAGCCCGTCCGACGGGCGAGCCCGCACCCCGGTCGGCGAGGTGCCCTCGAACCAGCCGAGCAGCTCACCGAGCTGTGCCGCGAAGTCCTCGGCGTCGTCCCTGTCGCGTCCCAGGGCCCTGCGGACCCCGCCGGTGAAGCCCACCGACCGGCCCAGCCCCATGTCGATCCGCCCGGGGTACAGCGACTCCAGTACCCCGAACTGCTCCGCCACGACCAGGGGTTGGTGGTTCGGCAGCATCACCCCGCCGGTGCCGACCCGGATGGTCCGGGTCGCGCCGGCCACGGCGGCGGCCAGCACGGTCGGCGCCGAACCGGCGACCCCGGGCACACCGTGGTGCTCCGACACCCAGAAGCGGTGATAGCCGAGCGCCTCCACTTCCCGTGCCAGCGCCACGGTGTCCCGCAGCGCCTCGCCGGGCGCGTGCCCCTCCCGGGTACGCGAGCGGTCGAGGACGGAGAACCGGGTCCGGGCGATGGTTGCGTTCACGAAGGGTTCAACACTCCGGCCGCCGCAGGATTCCCGCCGTCACTCCACGTCAGCGGCGGGAACGGGCCCGGACGCCCCTCGGCGGGCGGATGAACTGGAGCTCCGGTGCGATCGGCCGCTCGGACACACCGGGCCCGCCCGCCGCCGCGTCGGCCCTCAGCCGTTCCAGCTGCCCGGCGTGGTCGGGGCCCTGGTGCTTGCCGGGGTCGCCGCAGCTGCAGCCCCGGCAGACGACGACCGTGCGGGGACGGTCCGCGGTGAAGTCGGGGAAAGGCATGGGGAGAGCGTGTCGAGTGCGCTCCGGGCCGACGCCGTTGCCCCGGCTCAGGGCGGCCGCCGTTGCCCCGGCCCGGGGCCGCCGCGTGGCGACTAGGGTTGCCGGGTGACAGAGAGCAGCAAGCGTCCGGTCGCCGTGTTCGACATCGACAACACCCTCGCCGACACCGCGCACCGGCAGCGGTTCCTGGAGAGCAGGCCCAGGGACTGGGACGCGTTCTTCGCGGCCGCGGCCCAGGACCCGCCGATCGCCGAGGGGATCGCGCTGGCCGTGGCGACCGCGGAGGAGTGCGAGATCGTCTATCTCACCGGGCGGCCCGAGCGCTGCCGGCGCGACACACTGGACTGGCTCGCCGCCCACGGGCTGCCCGAGGGGCGGGTGCACATGCGGCGCAACGCCGACCGCAGGCCCGCCCGGCACACCAAGCTGGAGATCCTGCGCCGCCTCGCCGAACGGCGTGAGGTCCGCGTCCTGGTCGACGACGACGAGCTGGTGTGCGACGACGCCGAACGGGCCGGGTTCAGGGTGGTACGGGCCCGCTGGGCCGACCGGTCGGCCGCGCTGGAGCAGGCCCAGGAGGGGGAGGGGCGGACCTGAGAGCCGCCGCGGCCGTCGGCTGCCGACCGCCGGCCGACGTACGGCCTCAGTCCTCGCCCTCGATGCGGAAGCCCACCTTCAGGCCCACCTGGTAGTGCTCGATCTGCCCGTTCTCGATCTGGCCCCTGACCTGCGTCACCTCGAACCAGTCCAGATTGCGGAGGGTTTGGCCGGCGCGTGCGACACCGTTGCGGATGGCCTGGTCGATGCCCTCGTGCGAGGTGCCGACGATCTCGGTGACCCGGTAGGTGTGGTTCGACATGCGGGTGCTCCTCTCCGCAGTGACGGGTGTCACGCGTCACTCCACCGTGCCCCATCGGGAAGCGGAGCGCGAGGCGTCGGTTCCGAACTGCTTACAGCCCTTGACCCTCCGCATTGGTCCATACCAAAATCCCGTACACCCCGTACGGGCACTCCTGTGCCCGTTCCCCCAC
This sequence comes from Streptomyces sp. NPDC101234, assembly GCF_044767525.1. Lineage (NCBI taxonomy): Bacteria > Bacillati > Actinomycetota > Actinomycetes > Kitasatosporales > Streptomycetaceae > Streptomyces > Streptomyces sp. NPDC101234. The sequence continues at coordinate 49,722 of NZ_JBIWOA010000030.1, forward strand.
GCCGGGCCCCGTCCCCTGTCCGCCAGACAGAACAGGAACCCCGTGAGACGTCGTCGCCCCCTCACCCTCGTCTGTGTGTCCGCCGCCCTGCTGAGCGCCTGTGGAGTAGTGCCGGGCGTAGGCCACGAGCGGCACACCGTCACGGTGTGGCTGATGCGCAACAGCGCGTCCAAGGATTTCCTGCGCCGGTTCACCGAGGACTTCGAAGGCACCCACAAGGACATCCGCCTCGACATCCGCATCCAGGACTGGAACGGGATCGTCGGCAAGGTCCAGGCTGCGCTGAAGAGCGACTCCGACGACGGGCCCGACGTCATCGAGGTCGGCAACACCCAGGTCCCGCAGTACGTCGAGGGCGGCCGGCTCACCGACCTCACCCTGGAGTCGATGCGCGACTGGGGCAAGGACCAATGGCTGCCCGGCCTCGCCGAACCCGGCCGGGACGACTCCCGCCAGTACGGCATCCCCTGGTACGCGGCCAACCGGGTCGTCATCTACCGCAAGGACCTCTTCGCGAAGGCCGGCATCACCTCCCCGCCGAAGACCCGGAAGGAGTGGCTGGCCGACACCCAGAAGCTCGACTCCGGTGGGAGGCAGGGGATCTATCTGGCCGGACAGGACTGGTACACGCTCTCCGGGTTCGTCTGGGACGAGGGCGGCGACCTCGCCGAGCAGACGGATGCCGGGTGGAAGGGCGCGCTGGACAGCCCCGCCGCGCTGCGCGGGATGGACTTCTACCGGCGGCTCCAGGCCCTCGGCAAGGGGCCCGTGCACGCCGACGAGGAACACCCGCCCCAGGCAGGGGTGTTCGCGGACGGCGAGGTCGCCCAGATCATCGCGGTGCCCGGGCTCACCCAGTCCATCGTGCAGGTGAACCCCCGGTTCAAGGACGACATCGGGTACTTCCCGGTGCCGGGGCTCACGGCCGGCCACCCCGGTGCCGTCTTCACCGGCGGCTCCGACCTCGTCGTACCGCAGAACACCGACCGGCCCTACGACGCGACCGCCGTCGTCGGTGCGCTGACCGGTGCCAAGTGGGACACCGACCTCGCCCGCACCATGAACTACGTGCCCAACAAGGCCACGCTGGCGGGCGCGGTCGCCGGGGAGGAGGGGGTCGCCGCCATGGCGGCGGGCGCCGCGCGGGGACGGGCGACCCCCCACACCCCGGACTGGCCGGCCGTCGAGGCCGACAACCCGATCAAGGGCTATATGACCAGGGTGCTCGGTGGTGCGGACCCCGTGACCGAGGCCCGCCGCGCCTCCCGGCGCATCACCGAGCTCCTCGCACCGAACTTCGGGTGACTCAGCGGGCCATACTCAGGGACAGCGCGAAGCGGTCCTGCGAGTCGGTCCACCAGTTGGTCAACTCCATTCCGGCGGTCGCCAGTTCGGCGGTCACTCCGGCCCGCCGGAACTTCGCCGACACCTCGGTGCGCAGTTCCTCGCCCGCCGCGAAGTCCACGGCCAGATCGAGCGCCGGGACTTTCACGGTCTGCGCGACCCGCGAGCGCAGCCGCATCTCGATCCATTCGTTGTCCGCGTCCCACAGGGCGACATGCTCGAAGGAGTCCGGGTCGAAGTCGGCGTCCAGCTCCCGGTCGACGACGGCCAGGACGTTCTTGTTGAACTCGGCCGTCACCCCGGCCGCGTCGTCGTACGCCCGGACCAGGACCTCCTCGTCCTTGACCAGGTCGGTGCCGAGCAGCAGCGCGTCGCCGGGCGCGAGGAGGCGCCGGACCGAGGCCAGGAACCTGGCCCGCTCGGCCGGGAGCAGATTGCCGATCGTACCGCCGAGGAAGGCCAGCAACCGCGGTCCCGGCGTTTCCGGCAGTTCCATCCGGCCGGTGAAGTCGGCGATCAGGGCGTGCACGGTCAGCCACGGGCGCTCCTCGATGAGTGCCTGCCCGGCCTGCGTCAGCGCGCTCTCGCTGACGTCGACCGGGACGTACACCTGGAGACCCGTGAGCGCGTCGATCAGCAGCCGGGTCTTCTCGGAGGAGCCCGAGCCCAGCTCCACCAGGGTGCGGGCACCGCTCGCGGCGGCGATCTCACCGGACCGGGCGAGCAGGATCTCGCGCTCGGCCCGGGTCGGGTAGTACTCGGGCAGTTCGGTGATCTCCTCGAAGAGCTCGCTGCCGCGGGCGTCGTAGAACCACTTCGGCGGCAGCGTCTTGGGGGTGGCGGTGAGGCCGTTCAGGACATCGGCGCGCAGCGCGGCGTCCGTGGCGTCCTCGGGAAGGGTGCGGGTGACACGGAGGGGGCTCACGTACAGGGCTCCTTAGGAGATACGGATGCCAGGTCCTCGGCCGGGGCGAGCTCGATGGGGGTGAGTACGACGCCCGTGCGGCTCGCGGTGAGCAGCGTGCGGTCGGGGACCTCCCGCCAGCGCGGGTCGTCGTCGTACGGCTCGGAGGCGACGACGGTGCGGCCGGGTTCCGAGAGGTGGAAGAGGCTGTCGCCCCAGGTGGTGGCGGCGATGGTCGCGCCGTCCGTGAGGAGGAGGTTGAGGCGGGCGGCCGGAGCAGCCTCGGCGATCTGAAGAACCGTTTCGGCAAGGGCTGGGCCCGGTTCGGTGCCGGATCGCAGCCGGTGCAGGGCCAGCGCCCAGACGAATGCCGAGTCGGTGCGTGCCTCCATGGACAGCAGGTCGACCGGGGGCAGCAGGGGGACCAGGGGCGCCACGGACTGCGGCCAGCCGGGGATCGCCCCGTTGTGGCTGAACAGCCAGCGGCCCGCGGCGAACGGCGCCGCCGCGGCCTCCCCGTCCGCACCCGCCAGGGTGGCGTCCCGTACGGCGGCCAGCAGCGCGCCGGTGCGGACGACCCGGGCCAGGTCGGCGAAGGACGGGTCGGCCCAGATCGGCACCGCCCGCCGGTACCGGGCCGGCCGCGGATCCGTGCCCTGGGGGTCCGGTGCATACCAACCCACCCCGAAACCATCGGCGTTGACCGTGCCGTACCGCTGCCGCCGAGGTGCCCACGACTGCCGGTAGAGGGAGTGCGCGGGCTCCACGAGGAGCCGGCCGAGCGGCTCCTCGGGTCCCAGGCAGGCCAGATGACGGCACATCAGACGGTCTCCGCGGAACGGGCGGTGCGGAAGCCGGAGAAGATCTGCCGCCGGATCGGGTAGTCCCAGTTGCGGAACGTCCCCCGGCAGGCCACCTGGTCCACGGCGAACGAACCGCCGCGCAGCACCTTGTGCTCGGGGCCGAAGAACACCTCCGAGTACTCCTTGTAGGGGAAGGCGGTGAAGCCGGGGTAGGGGAGGAAGTCGCTCGACGTCCACTCCCACACGTCGCCGATCAACTGCCGCACGCCCAGGGGCGATTCGCCCTCGGGGTAGCTGCCCGCCGGGGCCGGGCGCAGATGGCGCTGGCCGAGGTTGGCGTGGGCCGGGGCGGGGTCGGCGTCGCCCCACGGGTAGCGGCGCGAGCGGTTCTCGCCGGGGTGGTGCCGGGCGGCCTTCTCCCACTCGGCCTCGGTGGGCAGCCGGCGCCCGGCCCAGCGGGCGTAGGCGTCCGCCTCGTACCAGCACACGTGCAGCACCGGCTCCTCGGGCGGCACGACCTCGGTGACCCCGAACCGGCGGCGCAGCCACTGGCCGCCCTCCCGGTGCCAGAACTGCGGCGCCGAGATGGAGTGCTTGCGGATGTGGGCCCAGCCCTCCGGAGTCCACCAGTGCTCGTTCTCGTAGCCGCCGTCTTCGATGAACGCCAGGTACCGGCCGTTGGTCACCGGGGTGGTGTCGATCCAGTAGGCGGCCACCTCACGCCGGTGCGCCGGGCGTTCGTTGTCCAGCGCCCACGGCTCGGTGGAGGTGCCCATGGTGAACGGGCCGCCGGGGACCAGGACTTCGGCCGGACCGGTGAACGGCGGCGCCGGGTCCGGGTCGGGGGCGGTGAGGGCCTGCGGACCCTTGCGCAGCTGATGGGTGATCAGCATCGTCTCGTCGTGCTGCTGTTCGTGCTGCGCGATCATCCCGAAGGCGAAGCCCGCCTCGGTCAGCCGGGTGCCGCTGAACGCCGCGCTCTCCAGCAGGTCGAACGCCCGGCCGCGCACCTCCGCCGCGTACTGCCGGGCCTCGGCGGGCGGCAGCAGCGGCAGCGAGGGCCGCTCGGAACGCGGGTGCTCGAAGGCGTCGTACAGGGTGTCGATCTCGGGGCGCATCGGCTCCCGGCCGCCGACGTTGCGCAGCAGCCAGAGCTCCTCCTGGTTGCCGATGTGCGCGAGGTCCCAGACCAGCGGCGACATCAGGGGGGAGTGCTGGGCGGTGAGATCGGGCTCTTCCACGCAGCTGGTCAGGAGCGTGGTGCGGTCGCGGGCCGTGGTCAGGGACTTGAGCGCCCGCTCACGCAGAGCCTCGATATCGATGTCGGTCTCGGTCTCGGTCATGCGCTGATGTCCTTCCCCTGGGCGCGAGCGGCCGTGCCGCGCAGTCGGTCCAGCAGGTCGTCGGCCGGGCAGCGGCCCTGGCGGACGTACCGGTCCAGGTACTCCGTCACGGCGGCCACGACCTCGGGGGTCGCGCCGAGCCGGGGCAGGGCTTCCACCGCCGCCGTGAAACAGACGACGGCGGCCTCGTGCAGCTCCGGGTCCCCGAGCCCGGTCCGTGCCGCGTCGAGCCACAGCGGATTGTGCGGGGCGGGCAGCGACACGGCCCGTTCGACCAGCGGTTTCACCGTCCGGTACGCGGTCTCGGCGGCCTCCGGGTCGTCGAACAGCGCCGCCGTCACCGCCAGCGGCACGATCCACCCGTCGTCACCCGGCTGCGCGTCGATCATCCGCAGCTCCAGATGGCCGCGCGGCCTGACCGGCGGGAACAGCGTGGTGAGGTGGTAGTCGAGATCCTCCCTGGTGGGCACGCCCGACCGGGTCCACTCCCGGAAGGTCAGCCCGTCGGGCACCTCCCAGGGACCGGTGTCCCGCCGTACGCACATCACCGGGGCGTCCAGGACGTGCCGGGCCCAGGATGCCCGGGGGTCGCCGTCCAGCGGGGGCGCGCCCGCACGGCCCGCGCCGATCTCCATCCACAGCAGCTGTCGGGTGGACAGCCAGCCGGTGGGCCGGCTGTCCACCAGGGGGGAGTTGGCGAAGGCGGCCACCAGGACGGGGCCCAGCTGATGGGCCAGCCACCAGCGGCGGGTGTGCCCCAGCGGGCCGGGCTCCTCATGGCCGGCGTCCAGGCAGACCTGCACGGAGGCCGAGGTGCACATCATGTGGCGGCCCGCGGTGCCGGTGCGGTCCAGGCATCTCTCCATCGCCTCGTAGCGTGGTTCGCGCAGGAAGCGGCGGGGTGTGTGCCAGGGATCGTGACCGACGCCCATGAGACCGAGGTCCCGCTCTGCGAGAACCGTACGGACGGCGTCCAGGTCGGCGGAGACGGTGCCGATGCACTCCATCAGGGAGGCGGCGGGCGGCGAGCTGAGCTCCAGCTGGCCGCCGGGTTCGACGGTGAGCGCCGACCCCAGGGGCACCGTGCGCAGTGCGGCGTAGGCCGCTTCGAGTCGTTCGGATGTCACCGGGAGCTGCGGCTGCCGCAGCTCGTGGACCAGCCATTCCACTTCGACCCCGACCGTGCGGGGCGGTCCGGTCTTGAAGCAGATGCCCTTGACCAGGGCCTCCACCTCGGCTTCGGTGACAGCGGTGCGGTCGTCCGAGAAGTCGGTCTTCACCGGCCCGTCGGTACAGTCGCCGCCGTCGGATATCGAGTCGGACATGTCGGGATCCTCCTGAGATTCCACCATGCCGCCGGCCCGGCCTTGGTCGGTCACGGGACGGCATCGTCCGTTCCACCCAAGACCTTCGCGTCCATTCGCACAAGAGTGCCCAAGGGGACGTTCTAGATCGGTAACCTCTGCTTCCTTGTGTGTTTCCGGCCGTTTCGGGTGCAGGAAACTCCGTTGCGCGGCATCACCAGCATCGCCCAGGATGCGTACATGAGCACGACGGGGGAGGCCGCGCGGGGCGCGGTCATGGCGTCCACGGGGGTGGCGCCATGAGCGCGCGCCTGCGCGGAATCGCCCAGCAGACCGAACAGATCGTGGCGGCTGGGGGCTATCGAACGCCGGACGGCCGGGAGATCCTCCTGGCCGCCGATATCGCGGCCGCGCAGGACGCCACACGGATGTACGGGCCGCAGCCGGTGCCGGTCGCGCCCGATGCGGACCTGGACACCGTCTTCGAGGTCACCGGCGAGAGCAGCCTGGAGGCCGCCCGCCGACTGGCCGGCGCGCCGTTGGCCGTCCTGAACTTCGCCTCGGCCCGCAATCCGGGCGGCGGCTATCTGAACGGCGCCCAGGCGCAGGAGGAGGCCCTGTGCCGCGGCTCCGCGCTGTACGCCTGCCAACTGCGCGCCCGTGTCTTCTACGACCACCACCGCGCCCACCGTGACCCGTTCTACTCGGACCGCGTGATCCACTCCCCGGCCGTCCCGGTCTTCCGTGACGACCGCGGCGGCCTGCTGGCCGAGCCCTACCTCGCGGGCTTCCTCACCGCCGCCGCGCCCAACGCGGGCGTGATCCGCCGTACCGCCCCGGAGCGGGTCGCGGAGCTGCCCGCGGCCCTCGCCGTACGGGCCGAGCGGGTGCTGGAGGTGGCCGCGGCCCAGGGCTACCGGCGCCTGGTCCTCGGCGCCTGGGGCTGCGGGGTGTTCCAGAACGACCCCGCGCAGGTCGCGGGGGCCTTCCGGGGACTGCTCGGCTCCGGCGGACGGTTCGGGCGGACCTTCGAGCACGTGGTGTTCGGGGTCCTGGACCGCACGCCGGGATCGGTGGTCAGGGAGGCCTTCGCCGAAGTGTTTCAGGCCTCGGCGGCGAGCTGACGCGTCACTTCCAGCCGTAGCGCTCGTGCAGCCGGTTGCGTACGAGGTTGAAGCGGCCCCGGTCCAGCGCGCACGCCTCGCGGCGCATGCCGTCCTCGTGCAGCCGCAGGACGCGGTCCACGTCCACCCAGGAGTCGCGCCCGGTGCGGTCCCACGGCCCGCTGCCGATCGCCACCCACTCGCGGTCGTTGTCGTGCCGCTTGCTGGACAGCTGCACGGCGAGCAGGGTGCCGACCGCCTCGCGGGCGACGACCAGCACCGGCCGGTCCTTGCCCCGCCCGTCGTTCTCCTCGAAGGGCACCCAGGTCCACACGATCTCGCCGGGGTCCGGGTCACCGTCGTGGGCGGGCGCGTACTCGGTGCGCACCTCGCCGACCTCGCGCGGGTCGGCCTCGGTGGTCGCGGTGGGGCCGTAACGGCCGGGGACGTTCTCGTCGTCGGTAAACGCAGTCACGAGGGCACCCTAAGGGGCCTCAGCCTGCGAGAACAGGCCGGGTCCCGGTACTGGGCAGTTCCCCCTCGATCAACTCGACGGTGACATCGGGGCGTTCGAGGTGCGGAAGGTGACCGGCTTCCGCGATCAGCTCGAACCGGCCCTGGGGGAAGGCCTTCGCGAAGGCGGCTCCGTAGGCGGGGGTGACGATACGGTCGCTCGCTCCCCACACCAGCAACGCGGGCTGCCGTACGCGTCCCAGTCGTGGCAGCAGCTTCGGATCCGACATGCGCCCGCCGTCGGTGAGCAGCCGCATGGTCGCCATGTTGGCCTGACGGCGGGCGAGTTCGGCGGCGGGCAGGGTGGCGGGGTCGACGTAGAAGCGGTCCGGGTCGTGCCAGGAGTGCTCGGCGGCGGAGCGCGGATCCAGTGCGAAGAAGTCCGTGACCGGCTCGTCCTCGATGTCCGCGCCGACCGCGTTGACGAGCACCAGGCCGGTGATCATCCCCGCGGTGTCCCGTACGGCCATCTCGGCGGCGAGCCGGCCGCCGAGCGAGGAGCCGACGATCAGCACATCGCTCAACTCGCTGTCCTGGAGCAGGTGGAGGTAGGCGACGGCGAGGTCGTCGACACCCGTGAGCCAGTCCGGGCGCGGTGTGCCGTCCCAGCCGGGGTGGACCGGGGTGATGGTGCGGGCCGAATCGGCGAGCCGGGCGGCCAGGGCGGCGACCGTGACGGGGCCGCCGCCTCCGTGGAGGACGAGCACCGGGCGGCCGGTGCCGGCCTCGGTGAGGGAGAGGGGGAGGTCGGGATACACCTGGGCGATGCGGTTCTGCGTCATGCCGCACAATCTAACTAAGGATGTTTATATAAACAAGCTTAGTCATCGGTTAGGCTGGCCCCATGCACGATGACCTGCAAGTCCTCGGAAGAGCGGTCAAACAGACCCAGTACCGGCAGCACCGGGCGCTGGACAGCGCGCTCTCGGCCGTCGGCACCACCCTCGCGCAGTGGGACGCGCTGCGCGCGATCGACCGGTCACCGGGCGCCTCGGCACGCGAACTGGCCGCGGCCACCTTCCAGAGCGAGCAGGCCTTCGGCACGCTGGTGGGCCGGCTGACCGCGCAGGGCCTGGTGGAACGGCGACCGGGCCACGGGCGGCGCATCCAGCACCACCTCACCCCCGAGGGCGAGCGGATGCTGGCGGCCGGGCACGGGGTGGCCGACGAGGTGCTCGCCGACTGCTTCGCCGGGTTGTCGGCGAGGGAGCGGGCGGCGCTGCTCGGTCTGCTGGAGCGGCTCAACGCGCGGGAGTGAAGCGGCTGTTCTCTGTGGGGCTCGGCGCTGCCTCGGTGCACGGGGTGCGGAGCCGGACACGGCTGCTCGCCGCCCTGCCGCACCGGACCTGCTGCGTGGGTCGCCCGCTGCTATGCGGCCGGGGAGCCGGCGGTCACGGTGTGCGGCGGCCGGAGTTCGTGCCAGCGCAGTTCCGACTCCAGCTCCGCGGCGACCGAGACGAGCAGTGGCTCGCTGTTCGCCGGGCCGAGCAGTTGCGCGCCCACCGGCAGCCCGTCGCCGACGAATCCGGCGGGCACGTTGACCCCCGGCCACCCGAGCACGTTCCACGGCCAGGCGTAGGGGCAGGCGGCGATCATGGCCCGGTCGGTGGCGAACTGGCCGAGGCTCAGCATCGCGCCGATGCGGGGCGGGGGAGCGGCGGTGGTCGGCGCGAGGATCACGTCGTACGACGTGAAGAAGGTGCCGATCCGCCGCTGCAGACCGGCCTCCGCGCGCCGGGCGGCCCGCAGCGGGGCCCCGCCGAGCAGCCGGCCGAGGCGGGCCGCCTCCAGGGTGCGCCTGTCGAGCAGGCCGGGATGCGGTGCCTCGCGGACACGTTCCGCGATCCCGACCGTGGCGCGCGGCATGAAGGTGAGCCCGATCTGGCCGTAGGGCGGGTCCGCCTCCTCGACGGTATGGCCCAACGAGGCCAACTTCTCGGCCAGTTCGACGACCCGGGCGCGTACGTCCGACTCCAGGCGGGCGGGCAGCGCGGTGAACGGCGGTTTGAGGGAGAGCGCGATACGCAGCCGGCCGGGGTCCCGGCCCACTGCCTCGGCGAGCGTCAACTCGGCCGGCCGGTGCGGGTCCTCGGGGTGGTTCCCGCTCGCCGCGTCCAGCAGCAGGGCCGCGTCGGCGACGGTGCGGGCCAGGGTGCCGTTGACCGTGATGCCCTGGAAGGACTCAGCGCGCGGCCAGGTGGAGATACGGCCGCGCTGCGGTTTGATGCCGATCAGATGCGTCCAGGACGCCGGTATGCGCACGGAGCCGGCGCCGTCGGAGCCCAGCGCGGCCGGCACGAGCCCCGCCGCGACGGCGGCCGCGGACCCGCCGGAGGACCCGCCCGGGGTGTGCCCGGGGTGCCACGGATTGCGCGTGTCGCCGAAGGCCGGCCCCTCCGTGAACGGCCACTGCCCCAGCTCGCAGGTGTTGGTCTTGCCGACGATCACCGCCCCGGCCGCGCGCAGCCGTCGTACGGCTTCCCCGTCCTCGCGCACCGGCGGGAAGTCGCCCCGGCAGCCGAATGCGGTCGGCTCGCCGGCCACGTCCATGTCGTCCTTCACCGCTACCGGCACGCCGAGCAGCGGCCGGCGCACTCCGGCGGCCAACTCACGGTCGGCGGCGTCCGCTTCGGCGAGGGCGGCCGAAGTACGCACGATCCGGAAGGCGTTGAGGGAACCCTGGGTGGCCTCGATCCGCGCCAGGCACGCCTCGACCAGCCGGCGAGATGTCAGTTCACCGTCGGCCAGGGCGCGTGCAGACGAGGCGAGGCCCGCGGAACGGTCGTAGGACATGGAGGACCCACCTTCGGCGGCGCTGCGTCTACCGGAGGGTAACGTCGATCCGGCTCCCGCAGTACAGGTTTCGCACAGCAGGTGTTCAGCTGCGCCCAAGTCCCGCCCAAAGCATTGACGTGAACCTGCCGTTCCTCTTACTTTCTGCGCGACTTCTCGAACCAAGTTCGAAATACCGGACGCGCCGCTGTGTCCGGGTCTGCACGAGCCACCGGGAGAGCCGCCGTGACCACACGTCCCCCCACCCCGTCCCGCCGCACCCTGCTCCGTGCGCTGGCCGCCCTGCCCGCGTCGGCCCTGGTCCTGGGCGAACTGCCCGGGCTGCTCGGCACGGCCGATGCCGCCGCCCCCGCGAGCGGCTACGCCACCCGCTACACCATCGTCCCGTTCCTCAACAGCGACGACGGCACGGTCAACGTCTACCAGTCCGACGACGCGACGGACTTCCGCCTCCTCCAGTCCTCCGCCTACACCCCGCCCAGCAACCGCATCCGCGACGCCAGCGTCTTCAAGCACACGGACGGTTACTACTACATCACCTACACCACCCACACCTGGGAGGACGAGAGCACCACCATCGGCTTCGCCCGCAGCTCCGACCGGGTCAACTGGACCTTCCTGTACGACTACACGATCCCGATCACCGACCTGTCCCGCGCCTGGGCGCCGGAGTGGTTCGTGGACAGCGACGGCAGCGTCAACGTCATCGTGTCCTGCTCGACGACGGACGACGAGTGGATCTTCACGCCGTATGTCCTGACGGCGAGCAACTCGGCACTCACCGCCTGGAGTTCACCGGTCGCCCTGTCCGGCATCGGCACCAACCACATCGACACGTACATCGTGAAGGTCGGCTCGACCTACCACGCGTTCACCAAGAACGAGACGGCGAAGTACATCGAGTACGGCACCGCCGCCAGCCTCAAGGGCCCCTACACCATCTCCAAGACCGGCGACTGGGCCGGCTGGGGCAGCTACCGCGAGGGCCCCTCGGTGATCCAGCTCGACAACGGCGGCTGGCGGATCTTCTTCGACGGGTACGGCGACGGCAACTACTACTACAGCGACAGCTACGACACGTTCGCCACGTGGAGCACCCCGACCGCGCTCGCGACCCTCTCGGGCACGGCCCGCCACTTCACCGTGATCAAGGAGACGGTGTCGGGCGGCACTTCGGTGACGAAGAACGTGACCCGCTCCTTCCAGTCCGCCAACTACACCACCCGCTACTGGGAGGAGGTGTCCTCCCTCCTCAACCTCCCGGTCGTGACCAGCTCCAGCGCCTCGGCGGACAAGACGGCCGCCACCTTCACGGTCGTGGCGGGCCTGGCGGACTCCAACGGCTACTCCTTCCGCGACTCGTCCGGCAACTACCTGCGCCACTACAACTTCCGCGGCCGCTTCGACGCCAACGACGGCACGACGGCCTTCGCCAAGGACGCCACCTTCATCGCCCGCACGGGTTCGTCCAGCGGCTCGGTGCGCTTCGAGTCGTACAACTACCCGGGTTACTACCTGCGCCACTACAACTACCAACTACGCGTCGACATCTCGGACGGCACGGATCTGTTCCGCCAGGACAGTTCGTTCGTTCCGGTGGCATCCTGGGCCTGACCTGCACTGTTGCTGACCTGGGTGAATGCTTTGGCGGCCAGTCGGTAGTTCCCGCGAGAAGAGCCTGGCGAGTACCAGAACGCTCGCCAGGTCCTCGATGCCGAGGCCTGGGTGCGGCCTCGGTGCTCGGGGACGCCTTCGATGCTGAGATGGTGGCGGTGGTGGCCGGGACCAGCCAGGCGCGTCGCGGGGCGCCGTGGCCTGCCTGTGGGAGGTTGGCGGGCCGGACGGCCTTTGGCTAGGCGCGGCTGACGCTGACGCCGCCGATCAGGCCCCAGGCGTCGATCCGGACCGTCGGGCCGCCCGGCTCGCTCGGGCCGTCGTCCTTCACCCCGCCCAGGCGCAGCCCGTGGACCTCCACCCGGACGTCGCGGCGGACCTTGAGACTGACGCCGCCGATCAGGCTCAGTTTGGTGATGCGGAGATCGGCGCCGTCCGGGATGGCGATGTCCGTCAGATCGACGTCGGCACCACCGATGAGGGAAGCGGTGACGGTCCGCTCGTGGAGGGTGGCTCCTGCCAGGCGGTGACCGCCGATCAGGCTCACCTTGATGTCGGTCTTCTGCGGGTTCTCCCCGTTGTTCTTCGTCATGGGAAGTACCGTACGGACGTCGGCCCGTGGGCCCCAGTGCCCTGCATCCGGCGTTGTGCATGACAGGTGTCATGCCGGAGCCGGCGCCGAACCCGAGTGGAACGCGGCGGGCGTTCCCGGCCGAAGCGGCAGCAATCGGCCCGAGCGGCTCCCACGTTCCCTCAAGAGTCGGTGGGCACCCACTGACGTACACCGTGGCCGTTCGTGCCGTACCAGTAGTGGGGCAGGCCCTTGATGCCACTGGTGCGGAACGGGTGACCGTGGTCGTCGATACGGACCGTGCCGGTGCGGCCCTGGGAGGACCAGTCGAGTTCCAGGTACCAGGTGCAGTCATGGGCCTCGGTCGTCGCGGTGACCTGCAGCACCTCCGGGTCCTCGGCGGAGACGCGGTAGGGGAACTGCACCGCGGGGAAGGGCTTCCCGCTGTCGTTGCCGGGGCGCGCGTGGGCGATCGGGCGGTTGACGTCCAGGTCCACGGAGAAGTTGCGGGGCGGCAGATCGCTGCCGCAGCCCTGGCCCATGGCGTATGCGTTGCCGGTGACCGGGGTGCCGCGGCTGACGATACGGACCCGGAGGGCCGTGAGGACCACGGCCGTGGACGACTTCCCCTGCACCGAGATCTGCACCATCGTCTCCCGCCCAGGGACCGCCTGCTGCGTCGCTGCCCACACTCCGGCGTCCTGCTCCACCGGCGGCGGGGGCACCTGGACCGGCTCCTTCTCGATGACGTAGTCGTGGCCGCAACCGCCGTCCCAGATCTGCGAGTCGGCGGTCCACGCGAGCGGCACACCGGTTGGCGCGGGGGCGTTGCTCTTCGTGTCCGCCGACGGTCCACCCTTCGACTCGGGGCTTCCGGAAGCCCGTACTCCTGTGGAGGGCGAGGCCGAAGCACGGCCGTGGGAGGGGCCGGCCGCAGTGGCCGAGGGGTGGTGTGACGTACCGGCTCCTGTCGTACGGGACTGACCGGGGGCCTTGGCGGAGTTGGCGTGAGACCGGTCGGCCGACAATGCCGACACAGCGCTCAGCGTCGCCAGCAGTACGGTCGCCGCGGCGGCGCCGACGACGGTGCGGCGACGGCGGTACCAGGGCCGGGTTGAGCGGACCGCATCCCACAGGGCCGTCGACTCGGGACCGCCCGGTCCGGGAGCGGCGGGAGCAGGCGGCGCGGCGTCGGGTGAGCCCCCGTCGAGTCGCGGTGGTGAACCGCTTGGGCCGCCCCCGTCACCACGGATGCCGTCAACGCCGCCACCCACACTGCCCGCGCTGCCACCGGCACGCCCTGCCGTCCGGCTGTCCGGACCCGAAGTCCGCTCATCCCCTGTCGGTTCCAGCGGCCCCTCGGTCTTTGCCGGATCCGCTGCCTCCTCGCCCGCCCGTGGCCGCTGACGTGCCGTCATCGCGAGCAGCCACAGGCGGTGCAGATCGAGGCGTTCCTCCGAGGTCGCCCCGCAGAAGGCGGCCAAGCGCTCCACCGGGGCGTAGTCCTGCGGGACCGCCTCGCCCGTGCAGTAGCGGTGCAGCGTGGAGGTGTTCATGTTGAGACGGCGGGCCAGGGAGCCGTAGCTCCTGTCCGTGCGGTTCTTCAGCCGGCGCAGCAGCGCGGCCAACTGCTCGACGTCCTCCTCGGTCGACACCGTTCCCCTGTCCTCCGACGTGTCCCCATATCCCAGGCGGTCCATGTAGCTGCACGTCAGATGGGCTGGGATGGTTCCACCGTCGCCGGACGGGCGTCAGGCGTTGCGTCGGGCCGTAGTGATGACTGATGTTCTTGGTGTCGCACCGGCCAGGACCGGGCCGACCAGTTGGCGGCGGGCGATGAACGACACTCATGCACTCTCCGCCACGGGGGCGCGGAGGGCGGCCCATCGAACACTGACAGAGCCAAGCCAAGTAACCGATACTCATCCTTTTCACCCTGCCTTCGGCTATCCTCCGAAGGATTTCCCAGGGCTGTGCAGCGCCCACCGGAGCCGGCTTCGCCTCAGTGCCGGGCGGCAACTCGCCATGCACAGCCCCGTGTTCTTCTCCTCGTACCCCGATCGTGCCCCACGGCCTTCCCGGACTCTCGAAGGAGCATGAATTGCGAGTGGATGTGCGTGTCCGACGGCGCCCGCAACTGACGGGGTTTCGCGCAGTGGCAACAGTTGCGGTGTCCGCGGCCCTCGTCGTGCCCCTCGCCGCGACCCCGTCGAGTGCGAACACGGTCCGCGCGAGTGCGGCGGTCCGCGCGAGTGCGGCCGTCGGCCCTCGGACGCTTTCGGCGGTCCGGCAGGACGGCGACGGCACTGCGAAGACACGCGCTCACCTGCGGGAGTTGGCGCGGAAGTTGGTGGAAGCAGGAGTGCCTGGGGTGATCGTCCGGGTTGACGACGGTCACGGCAGGCCCATCGAGATCTCCGAGCAGGCCGCCTGGACGAAGAAGGACCATCGGCTCAGGGCGGACGACGAGGTGCGAGAAGCGTCCAACACCAAGACGATGATGGCCACCCTCGTCCTCCAACTGGTCGCTGAGCACAGACTCGCCCTCACCGACCCGGTCGACAAGTGGCTGCCCGGCCAGGTGCGCAACGGCAGAGCGATCACCCTGCGCATGCTGCTCAACCACACGAGTGGGTTGTTCGACTACACCGACGACCCCGCCCTCGCACCGGCCCTGACCGGCCGGGACTCCCACGTATGGACGTCGACGGAAATCCTGCGCCTGGTGAGCGGACACCCGGCACTGTTCGAGCCCGGCACCGAGTGGTCATACAGCAACACCAACTACATCGCGATCGGCGCCGTCCTGGAGAAGGCCACCGGTAAGAGCCTCGCGGCGCTGGTGCGGGACCGGATCGCCGGACCCCTGGGGCTCCGGCACACCTTCTACGCCACCGGTTCCGCCTGGCGCGACCGGCACGCGCACGGCTACGAACCCGACGCCGCCCACATGCCACCGGACGTCCCCGACGAGTTCAGGAACTATGCCGGACCGCAGCACGACGACCACGTGGACGTCACCGGCGACTACGTCACGGCCGACGGAGCGGATGCCGCGATCGTGTCCACCGCCGGTGACTGGTCCCGTTTCTACGGCGCGTTGATGTCGGGCCGCCTGCTGCCCGCCGCCCAACTGGCCGAGATGCGCACCACCGTGCCTGAGGACGGGCCGGGGGACCCGGACGAACTGGGCTACGGGTTGGGCATCGAGACGGCGAAGACCTCCTGTGGCACGGTCTGGGACCACGTCGGCATCGTCCCGGGCTATGCGACCTACAACGTCACCGACTCCACGGGGCGTCGCACGGCCGCCTTCTTCTTTGCCACGTCCACTCTCACCAAGCAGGCGCACCAGACCGGCGCGGCCCTGATGGACGCGGTCAACTGCGCCATTTTCGACTGACCTGCGCGTTTCCGTGGAGGAGCCGCCTCCGGATCATGATGTGAACCGCCCAACTGAGTGATTTCAACTTGGGTGACCGGGCGACGAGTTGGCGTTGGGTCGCCGGCCGGTGACGAGTTGTCCGGCCGGGCGACGCGGGGACCGGTGTGACTGTCAGGAACTGTGGCGGTGGTCTCCATGGGACCGCTGTGCCTTCGGGGACGTGGGGGCACTGGTCGGCGCGGTGGGTCGGGCGGTGGCGGTGGCGGTGCCGGTGGCGGTGCCGGTGGCGGTGGCGGTGGCCGTGGCGGTGGCCGGACTGTTGCTTGTGCCGGACGACGGGGTGCTCGGTGACGCGGACGGGGGAGGTGTCTGGCCGAGCGCTGTCAGTATCGCGTCGGCGACCGTTCCGTCCGCGTTCGTGGTGAGGGTGACCGGGTCGGCGGCGCCGAGCAGTTGATCGCAGCCCAGGTTGATGAACGTCTGGTTGGCACGTGAGGCGAGGAAACCGAAGAGGTTCGGTGCCACGCCCGTGTCCGGCGAGGGCGCCTTCTCGAAGAGTGCCTTGTCCCTGAAGACGCGCTGGATGCCGGCCGGGTCGCGGAAGAGGGTGGTGCAGAAGGCCGCACCGTCACCACTGTCGGCGCCGGCACCGACCGCGGGCATGTTGACTCCGATGCGGTACGCGTTGGTCTTCGCGACGCTGCCACGGCCGTCGACGAGTGTCATCGGGTCGTTCTGCGGGACCAGCGCGATCGGCGCCTTCTGGCCTGCCGCGGCGGACAGTTCGTCCAACGCGAGGGCGGACGTGGCCCGGCCGTCGCCGGACTGGTCGCGCGCGGTGAACGGCTTGCAGCCAAGAGCAGGGTCCATGAACTGGGTCAGCAACAGGTTGTCGCTGCCGTTGGCCAGGTCCCTGGGGGTATAGGCGGCCGCCGACTTGGCCTTGCCGTAGGGCCGGTGGTGTCGGTCGCCGCGGTTGTCCAGCCGGGCGGCCTTCGCGAGTGCGGCCCTGCTCGCGGCGTTGTTCTGGGCGATCCGGCCGCGCCCGTCCGCGAGGTAGTGGGTCACCACGTTGTCGCTTCCGTCCTGGTCCACGACGGAGAAGTCCCGTGTGGTCGGGCAGGGCAGGCCGTCCTTGGCGGTGCCGAGCGCCGGAATCCTGAGGTGCTTCCTGGCGATCTGCGCGTTGGCCGCCCGGAAGAAGGCCGGTGCGTTGCAGTACGCGAACTGACCGAAGATCGATCCCGGCAGGCCGTTGACGCACTTGCCCTGCGCGAGGCCGTTCGTACGACCACTTGTCCGCAGGGTCAGATTGGCGTTGTTGAAACCGAACCAGATGCCCACGGTCGAGCCGCGCGGCACCGAGGCCTTGGCGGGGCGCGCAGCCGGCCTCGTTCCCTTGTCGATCACCAACGGGTTGTAGACGGTCAGCTTGCCGTTCGGGGTGACGATCGCGGCCTCCACGAACGCCGACTGGTCGGGGTCGGCTTCGTGGCAGGGGCCCTGTGCCGGATCGGTCGCGACGAGTCTGTACGGCGTGGCCAGTCCTCTGGCGGTGAGCGGGTTGCCCGGCACCAACAGGGTGCAGTTCGGGTCGGGTTGGCCGGCCGCCTCGGGCCGCGCGGCGGCTGCCTGGTTCCCTTGCGGGCGGTGCTGGTCGTGGCCTTCCGCCGCGAACACCGAACCCGCGACGACGGCGAGAACGACCGGCCCGCCGAGGAGGGCGAGTGACATCTTCGACCGCTTCAGGCGTAGGGCGTGTTCCCGCCGTGAAGCACGCGATGACTGTGTCAGGTTCTTGCGGGCCACTGAGCTGCTCCTCACTGTGCGTCCTTCCGTGGGAGTGACCCACGGTCGCGCGGGCGCACGACGGTCGTGATGGTGCGGACCCTTCTCGGCGTGGCGGAGGGGCGGTCAACCCGATCGCGCGGCAGGGCGGATCCACTCGCGGTACGCACCGGGCACACAGCATGCTCAAAGGTTGCATCAGCCGTTGCCGAACCATGCCGAACCTTGAACGAGCGGGCGTTCGGCCTGGTGGCAGAGGGGGTCCCGGTCCGGTCTTCCACGGCGTGGCCGGGCTCGGACGGATCGGTGACCTGCGCGGCCGGAACCGACCCGCCGGTGAACGGGCCGCCACCGCCGATGCCGCCGGGCTCCGCGGCGTCGGCCTCACCCAGGTCGATCCGGCGGCCGGGCATACACTTGAGCCGCTGTGCCTCGGGCCGGGCATGAAGCGGGGAGTTGGTGTCCATGAGCGGGGACTGGGCGGGAGCGGGGCTGCCCCCGGCGGCAGCGGCGCGCATCGCGGAGGTACGGGACAGCGGCACGTGGTCCTCGGCGCTCTCCACGGGGGAGTTCGCCGCACTGCGCGCCGTGGGGTTCGAGCCGGTGGGCCAGGTCATGGGCTCGGCCGTGTACCACGTGGGCCGCAGCGGCCGGTACTGGGGCTATCACGACTGTCTTTACGGGGGCGTGCAGTACGCCTTCAGCAGCGCCCCGGCGCCCGTCGCCCTCTCCGGACACGGTGCCCCGTCCGCCGGGCTCGTCGAGGTGCTCGACCGGGCGCGTCGTTCGGCCCTCGACCGGATGACCGCCGAGTGCTCGGCTCTCGGCGGCGACGGCGTCGTCGCCGCGCAGTTGACCGTGGCGCCCTTCGTGGCGCAGGCCAACTGCCTGGAGTTCAAGGTGATCGGGACCGCGGTGCGCGCGGCCGGGACGGTACGGGCGCCGCAGCCGTTCACCTGCCACCTCGACGGCCAGGGGTTCGCGAAGCTGGTGACCGCGGGATGGGTCCCGGTGGAGCTGCTGTACGGGATGTCCGTCGGCGTACGCCACGACGACTACCGCGTCCGCTCACAGGCGCGCTCGTGGAACAACACCGAGGTCGGCGGTTGGAGCGAGCTCGTCCAGGCCGTGCGCTCCGACGCCCGTGCGCACCTGCGGGCGCAGACGGGGCGGCGCGGCGGCGACGGCGTGATCCTCTCCGCGGGCGGCCTGCGCATCTGGGGCGAGTCGTGCATGCGCAGGAGCAACGACGACCAGCGGGACCATGTGGCCGAGGCGACGTTGCTGGGTACCACCGTCGCCCGCTTCACGGTCCGCGAGCAATCGCCCCGCACACTCACCGTGATGCCGCTCGACCCCGAACGACGCCGGCGGATCATGCGTCGCACCGCCACCGACATACGATGAGGGGAACCCGTTCATGAGCGTCTTCAACCCCGCCGATGGCAGCCCTGACGGGATGTCCGCCCAGGGCGTGCCGGCCGACGCGATGCGGCGGCTGGCCGAGCTGCAGCCGGGCAAGCCGGGTTCGATCTTCACCAGCGACCTGTCGGTCAACGAGTTCCTGCTGGTGCGCGAGGCGGGATTCCGGCCCATCGGCCTCGTCCTGGGCAGCTCGATCTACCACGTGGGCATCCAGCTGGGCCGCTGGGGCAAGAACCAGGAGCTGACGACGCTCAGCCAGGCGATGTACCACGCCCGTGAGCTGGCGATGACCCGCATGGAGGCGGAGGCGGCCCAACTGGGCGCGGACGGTATCGTCGGCGTGCGGCTGAGCGTCGAGGCCCGTGAATTCGGCAACGACGTCGCGGAGTTCATCGCGATCGGCACCGCGGTCAAGGCCGATCACCCGGCGCCGGGCGGCAACGGCGGCAGCTGGCGCAACCTCAAGGGCCAGCCGTTCACCTCGGACCTCAACGGTCAGGACTTCTGGACGCTCATCCGCGCCGGCTACGCCCCGCTGGGCATGGTGATGGGCACCTGCGTCTACCACATCGCCCACCAGAAGATGGGACAGATGTTCTCCAACATCGGCAAGAACGTGGAGATCGAGCAGTTCACGCAGGCGCTGTACGACGCGCGGGAGCTGGCGATGGCGCGGATGCAGCACGAGGCGGAGGAACTGCGGGCGGAGGGTGTCGTCGGCGTACAGCTCAACGCGCACAACCACCGCTGGGGCGGTCACACCACCGAGTTCTTCGCGATCGGCACGGCCGTACGGCCGCTGCGCGAGGACCACGTCATCGAGCGACCGACGATGGTGCTCAGCCTGGACGGCTGAGCGTCCGGCCCAGCAGACTCGGACCAACCGCACACCACGAGAGGCCCCGCGATGACCTCGCCACCCGACCCCGTCCCGTTCGAGCCCGACGGCGCATCGGACTCCATCGACCTGCTGACGGCCGCGCTGCGCAGGGACGCCGCCGATCTGGACGTCTACGCCCAGGTGGTCACCGTGACACTCTCGGAGGCGCTGCCGCCGGGTTCCGTCGTCGTCGAGCGCAAGCGGAGCATGGCCGATCGGCTCTCGGGCCGCGCCGGCCGCGTCGACCGGCTCGAGGTCTTCCTCGGCGAGCAGCGTCTCGTGCTCGACCTCAAGGGCGGGCAGCCCACGGGCGAGGTGTGCAAGGAGGTCCGCGGCGTGGTGCTCTCGCGGCGCCCGGTGGCGCTCGACGAGTGGGTACGGGAGCTCGCGGTGGCGATCGCGGCCCGTGCACAGTCCGACGCGCGGGCACGGGCGGCGCTGGAGCGACTGGTACTCGGGGAGTGAGGGCGCAGCCTCGCTGAAGGCCGGCGCCCGACAGGGAGAACGTCGGCCTCAGAGCCGCGCCGGGGCGTCAGGGCATGGCCGGCGGCAGTGGTGGGAGGCGGTCGTCATAGAGCCAGGCGTGCAGCAGCGGCTCGACCGTCGCGGGCATGGAGCGTCCGGCGTGGGCGATGAAGGTCGCGGTGTCGGCGCTCCTGCCGCGGTGGGCGTGGTGCCAGCCGCGCAGCATCGCGAAGAACCGTTCGTCGCCCGCTGCCAGCCGCAGCGCGTGCAGGGTGCACGCGCCGCGGGTGTAGACGCGGTCGTCGAACATGTGGTCCGGTCCGGGGTCGGCGATCCGCAGGCCGTCCCGTTTCCGCGCCAGCGTGTGCCAGGCCGCCCTGGCGATGGTGTCTGCCGAGTCCTCGCGGATGTGCTCCGACCACAGCCACTCCCCGTAGGTGGCGAAGCCCTCGTTGAGCCAGATGTCCCGCCAGTCCCGCAGGCTCACGCTGTTGCCGAACCACTGGTGGACGAGTTCATGGGCGACGAGCGTCTCCCAGGTCCGGCCGCCGTCGATGTGGTTGCGGCCGAAGACGGACGCGGTCTGGTTCTCGACGGGCTCGTCCAGGTCGGCGTCCACCACGACCGCGCCGTACGTCTCGAAGGGATACGCACCGAACCAGCCCGTGAACGTCTCGAACATCTCGGGCTGGCGGGCCAGGTCGTACCCGGCCTGCCGGGAGAGACGGGTGGGGTACGCGTCGCGGCCGGTGACCAGGCGGCCGGTCGCGGTGTCGCGGGCCCGCCAGGTCCGGTGGTTGAAGCGGCCGGTGTACAGCGCGGCCAGATAGGGAGCCATCGGCCCGGGGTGGTGATACGTCCAGCACTCGGTCGTCCCCGTGCTGCTGTGCTCCAGCAGCGTGCCGTTGGCGAGCACCTGGTGGCCGCGTGGCACGGTCACCCGGAAGGTGAACTCGGCCTTGTCGTCCGGCCGGTCGTTGCACGGGAACCACGACGGCGCGCCGAGCGGCTGGGCGGCCACCAGGGTGCCGTCGTGCGGGTCGCCGGTGCGGTCCCAGCCGATGAGGCCGAACGGGGTGCGCACCGGGCCCGGCCGGCCGCCGTAGCCGATCTCCAGGGTGAACGGCGTGCCCGCCCCGATCGGGCGCGGTGCGGGCAGGACCAGCTTGCGTCCCGTGCGGCGCGGGCGCACGGACACCCCGTCGACCCGGGCGTCGCGCACGCTCAGCCCGGCGAGGTCGAGGTTCACCTGACCTAGTGTCCGCTCGGCCACCGCGCGGATGTGCGCCCGGCCGTCGAGCGTCGCGGCGACCGGGTCGTAGGTCAGCCGCAGGTCGTAGGCGACGGTGCGGTGATCGTGGGTGCCATGGCCCGCGAAGTAGCGTTCGGCCTGCCGGGGCGGACTGTCCATGGCCGTCACCGCGAGCGGGGCGAGCGCCGCGCCGCGGATCAGCGCGCGTCGGCTGCACCACGTCATGCCGCCTCGCCCTCCCCGAAGCGGGCCACGCCGTCGGCCTCGGAGACACCGGCGATGGGGTTGCCGGCCCAGCGTGTGCCGTCGGGCACCGTCTCACCGCGCATCACGAGGGAGGCCGCGGCGACGGACGCGCCGGCGCCGATCGTGGTGCCGGGCAGGGCGATGCTGTGCGGGCCGAGAGACGCTCCGGCGGCCAGGCGTACGGCGTCCATCCGCATGATCCGGTCGTGGAACAGATGGGTCTGCAGGACGCATCCGCGGTTGACGCTGACCCCGTCGCCGAGGCTGACCAGGTCGGTCTCCGGCAGCCAGTACGTGTCGCACCACACCCCCCGGCCGACACGCGCGCCGAGCGAGCGCAGCCACCAGTTCAGCGCGGGCGTGCCGAGGTGCGCGCCCGCGCCCCAGGGCACGGCCAGCGTCTCCACGAACGTGTCGAACAATTCGTTGCGCCACACGAACGACGACCACAGGGGTCGTTCGACCGCCCGGAAGCGCCCCACGAGCAGCCACTTGGCGCCGGTCGTGGTCAGACATGCCAGCACGGACGCGGCAAGCAGCAGAGGGGCGCCGACCAGTGCGGCAAGGGGAAGCCCGCCGCGGTCCAGGGCGTCCTGCTCGGTGAGGAACACGCCCTCGGCGAGGAGCGTGCCGAGGATCACGGGCAGCAGCCGGCACAGCTCCACGGCCGCGCGGGCCGCCACCAGCCGTCGGCGCGGGGCGAACGTCCGCGCGGGGTCGGTGCTGTCGGCCACGCGCGGCAGCGGCATCACGGGCCGGCCGATCCAGGACATGCCCGGCCCGCCGTGGGCCGGTGCGTCGGAGAGCACACCCACGAGTGCCCGGTCGGGGACGTCACGGCCGGGTGCGACGATCCCCGAGTTCCCCACGAACGCGCGCGCCCCGATCCGCACGGGTCCCAACCGCATCCATCCGTCGCGCAGTTCGAACGGTGCGACGAGCGTGTCGTCCGCCAGGAAGGCCCCGTCGTCCACCTGGAGCAGGGACGGCAGCGGCAGCACGGTGGAGATCTCGGTACCGCGGCCGACGCGGGCGCCGAGCAGCCGCAGCCAGTACGGCGTGGCCAGACTCGCGTAGAGGGGGAACAGGCTGCCGCGGGCACCGTCGACCAGCCGGGTCACCAGCCACGCCCGCAGGGCCACGCCCCCGTCCGCGTGGTGCACACCGGGCTTGATCGAGCGGCTCAGCAGACGCACGGCGACCGCGGTGACCAGCGCCCCGCACACCATGGTCAGGACCGCGAGCAACGGCGCGGCGACGAGCAGATGCCCGGCCGCGCCCGGCAGCGTCGGCGTGTGGCGCACCAGCAGCCAGGTGACGAGCAGTGCCGGGGCCGCCGAGAGCAGCGACAGCAGGGGCAGCAGGCCGAGGCACAGCGCGTAGGCCAGGTGCCGGCCGCGCGAGCGGACCGCCGGCCGTGCGGGCCAGCCGACGCCCGCGAGGCGTTCGGCGGGCTCGGCCGGCCGGGCCGGCGAACCGGTCCATACCTGGCCGTCGGGGACCCGGCCGTCGAGACAGCTCCCGGCGGTGAGTTCCGCGCCGCGTCCCAGCACGGCGCCCGGCAGCAGTGTGCTGCGGTGGCCCACCCGGGCGCCCGCCCCGACGGTGACGGTGCCGATGTGCAGCCGGTCGCCGTCGAGCCACCAGCCCGCGATGTCCGCCTCGGGCTCGACGCTGCAACCGTCGCCCAGTTCGGCCAGGCCTGTCACCGGGGGCATGGTGTGAAGCCGTATGTCGCGCCCGGTCCGGCAGCCGAGGGTCCGGGCGTACAGCGCGGCCCACGGGGTGCCGAGCAGGGCGGGAACACCGAACGCGGCCACCGCCCGTTCCGCGGTCCACAGCCGCAGATGGACACGTCCGCCGCGCGGATACTCTCCCGGGATGATCGAGCCGGCCAGCGTACGGGCGAGGACCGCGCCGATCAGGCAGCGCAGCGGCGCGCTGAACAGCACCGCCCAGCCCACCAGGACCAGCCACCACGACGTGTGCGGGGCCCAGCGGTGCGGGGCGATCCAGCCGAGCACGTTGTCCACCGCCGCGAGGCCGACCAGGCCGCGCAGCCCGGTGATGCCGTAACCGGCCTGGGTGACGAGGAACTGGACGACAGCGGTCCGCCGCGGTACCGGCCGGACGGGGCGTAACTCCCGCACGGAGCCGGTCAGGGAGTCGAGGTGGTCCGCCATGCTCTGGAGCACGGGGTGTCGGTAGAGGTCGGCGACGGAGAGACCCGGGTGGTCCTCGCGCAGCATCGAGGCCATCCGGGCGGCGGTGAGGCTGCTGCCGCCGAGAGCCACGAAATGGCTGTCGGGGCCGGGCCGCAGGCCCAGCAGTTGCTCCCAGACGTCCGCCAGCCGTGCGGCCGTCCCGTGCAGGTGCTGCGCGGCGCCGTCGTCGTCGGCGTCGGCCAGGGGCACCGGCCAGGGCAGCGCCTTCCGGTCGACCTTGCCGGACGCCCGGGTGGGCAGGTCCGTCACCTCGGCCAGGACCGGTACCAGCGGTGCGGGCAGCCGCTCGCTCAGCAGTGCCCTGGCCTTGGCGGGCTCGAAGGCGGAGCGGCCCTCGGCGGCCTGCTGCGGGATGACGTAGCCGACCAGTACCTGGGCACCGGCCGCGGTCGACTGCACGGCCGCGGCTGCCCCGCGCACGCCCGGCAGAGCGAGGAGGGCCGCGTCGATCTCGCCGAGTTCGACACGGCGTCCGCCGAGCTTGATCTGGTCGTCCACGCGTCCGAGGAAGACCAGTCCCTCGGCGTCGGCGCGCACCAGGTCGCCCGAGCGGTAGGCGCGCGGCGAGTCCAGCGCCGGGCACGGCCTGAAGCGCTCCGTGTCCTTGACGGGGTCGAGGTAGCGCGCGGTTCCGGCGCCGGCGATGACCAGTTCGCCCTGCTCGCCGTAGGCCACCGGTTGCCCGGTCTCGTCCACCACCGCCAACTCCCAGCCGGCCAGCGGCAGTCCGATGCGCACCGGCTGCCCGGGCGTCAGCAGGGCGGCGCAGGCCACGACGGTGGTCTCCGTGGGGCCGTAAGTGTTCCACATCTCCCGCCCGGGGCGGGCGAACCGGTCGACGAGACCGGGAGGGCATGCCTCGCCGCCGAGGATCAGCAACCGCACCTGGGCCAGCGCCTCCTGGGGCCACATGGCCAGCAGCGTGGGGACGGTGGAGACGACGGTGATCCCACGCCGCGTCAGCCAGGGGCCCAACTCGTGGCCGGCCCGTACCAGGGACCGTTCGGCCGGCACCAGGCAGGCGCCGGAACGCCATGCCAGCCACATCTCCTCGCAGGAGGCGTCGAAGGCGACGGACAGCCCCGCCAGCACCCGGTCGCCGGGGCCGAGCGGACGGCCGCGCAGGAACAACGCGGCCTCGGCGTCCACGAAGGCGGCGGCGGAACGGTGGGTGACGGCCACGCCCTTGGGCGCACCGGTCGAGCCGGACGTGAAGATGATCCACGCGTCGTCCCCGGGAGCGGGCACGGTTCCCGCCAACGCTCCGGACGGCGGGGCGAGGTCGGCCGGCTGCGGGTGCGGCCCCAGGACGTGGCACACGCCGGCCTCGCGGAACACCGTGGCGGCGCGCTCCTCGGGATCGTCGGCGTCGACCGGGACATAGGCCGCACCGCAGTGCAGTACGGCGAGGATCGACAGATACAGCTCGGCGCCACCCGACGGCACACGAATACCGACCCGGTCGCCGGGGCCGATTCCCAGCTCGGTGAGGTGTCGGCCCCGTCGGTGGGCCTCGGCGCGCAGTTCGAGGTACGACAACACCTCGGCGCCGGTGTCCAGGGCGGGTGCGTCCGGGTGCAGGGCGGCGGTGGCCTGCAGGACATCGACGAGGGTGCGGGGCGACGCGGCCGCCGCGGAGCGGAAGAGGGCCCGGTCCTCAGGGGGCTCGGGAGACGGTGGCAGGGCATCGAGTGCGGTCGATGTCAAAGTCGTGCCTCTGGATTTCGGTACCTACGGGCTTCAAGCCCCTTATGCACTGTGAGAGGGCTGTGAGCATCGGCACGTTCGCCAACTCCGAGCAATTGATTAACTGCCCTGCCATGGGAGGAAATTGACGAACCGTAGACCCTGGCGGTGTGATTCGATCACCTTGCGCGGACTCTTTTCGATTTCGGAAAGAACTGGACGAGAGTCTGGTTCGTTTCTCCGGGCGAGCTCTGTCGAAGCCGTAAAGGAAAAGCGCGTCGGACCGCAGCCGGGTCGCAGTGCGGTCGCGATGACGGAATAGCCGCCTCGGAGGTTGCCGACGGTGTTTTCGCCTCTGTGTGTGCTGGTTGTGGCAGGAGCCGCAGCGCATGCGTCTTGTGTGCATCAGCGGTCGTTCGCATGGCTCGGTCACGTCGGCAGACGTGCTGCGTCGCCTCGGGCGCCGAGGACCGGCGGCCTGGCGGCCGCCACACGTGGCGTCATGTCAGAGGTGGTCCCGATTCTCGCGCAATGCTGCAAGCCGGGCCATCTGCTCACCCATACCGCGTGCTCCGGCCAGCGGCGTGTAGACGTGGGGCCAGACGGAGCGCACGAGGCTGATGTGTCGTGCACCGCCGAGGGCGACCACGGGGTCAAGGCCGACGATGTCACGCACGGTCGCCTGCTCCAGAAGGACCTGGCTCGTCACCGCGTCGGCAGCGCCATGGGGTGTGTCGTACGGCTCGATGACGTCGTCCAGTTCGAGGAGTCCGTGGCGTGCGGAGAGAATGAGCAGCCGGTCGGGTTGCAGTGCGTCGGCCGCCTTGCGGCATGCCCGGTGGTAGGAGCCGACGTACATGTCTGCCGAGCGTGCGGGCACGCCGAGTTTGCGGCTGCCGCACGGGATGACGACGAGTTGTGGCTTGCAGAGGTCGAGATGGTCGTTTGCGGTCATGCGTGTCGTCCTGTCTGCGCGTGTGATGTGGGCGGTACCGATCGTGTGCGCGCCCCGTGCGTCCTGGCGGAGCGGCAGTTCGGGAGAGCGGGGCCGGGCCGTTCCGGGGGGCTTGGAGCGCCTGCAGTGTCCCGGGAGGTCCGGGAGGGGTCAGTCCTCCGCCCTCATCCGTCGGCGGGCCCCCGGGTGCGCCCGATAGGGGCTGACGCTCGGCTCGCCCAGGATCCAGAAGCGCCAGGGGTACGAAGCAGCAGGACCGCCCACCCCCGTCCGCGGCCCTCGGCCGACCCGCGCGGGTGGGACGTCCCCGGCGGGCTCCGCGAGGAACAACTCGGCAGCCGCGTCGCAGGCCGACTGCCCGTCATGGCGCAGATCGGCGATGCCCAACGCCCGGGCGAGGTTGGCCGGGCCACGCGCCAGGTCGCGCGCCCGCACCCGAGGCCCCCGGCGTTCTTGCGCCATGTCCCTCCCCTCCACGACGGTGCCGGCCCGGAGCAGCACCGAAGCGGGACGCCGCCCCGGTCCGCACACGGTGTTCAGGCACCGATGCACCGCGTGCGTCCGGTACACATAGAAGGTCCCCGGCGCCCCGAACTCCGCTTGATTGGTCCGGTTCGGGCCCCGGAACGCGTGCGAGGCCGGATCGTCCGGTCCCTCGTACGCCTCCACCTCGGTGATACGCACGGCCGTCACGCCGTGCTGCGAGCGCGAGACCACGAGAGCCCCCAGCAGTCCGGGAGCCACCTCGAGAGCAGGCCGGTCGAAGAAGGGCTCGCGCAGGGCGGGCCGTCCTGCCGACGCGGCCCCCGGCTCATCGAACGCCCGCAACTGCTCGTGATCGGTCCCGGCCGGGCCGGGGACCGCCCAGTTCTCTGTCAAGCCGCTGCCTCCTGTCGAGGTTCCGGGGCGCGCGATCCCGCGCCCCACCGTTCCAGCGCTCTCCTTGTGTCACCCCATGGCCCGAGAAACGGCCGTGGGGCCCTCGGATGTGGACGTTCGAGCCCGACGCCCGTCATGCCGTTGCGGGAGGGACCGCGAGGCCGCGGGAACTCCCGTGTGCCTGGTCGCTGGCACGGGATGCTCGGCCAGGGAGGGGAGCATGGTGTCCGCCCGCGGTTCGACCCCGGGTTCCGTCCACCGGTCTCCTGGACCGTGGCCGGCGACCGTCGAGGGTGAATCGGTCAGGGGGAGAGCTGTCGGCGCAGCCGCACGTGCGCGGTCTTCTCGGCGTCGGCGAGCCTGGCACGTCCCGTCTCGGTCAGGGTCACCTCGACCGTCCTGCGATCGCCGTCACGGCGATCGCGGTCGATCAGTCCGGCCGCCTGCAGGCTCTTCAGGAGAGCGGACATCCGGGTCCCCGATTCCTGGAGGAACGCCGTCAGGCGGGTCACGGGCACGGGCCTGCCCCCGGCTTCGGCGAGGGCGCCGAGGATGAGGCAGTCGTGGAGCGACAGGCCGTGCGCGGCCCGCAACTCGCCGTGCAGGAGGCCCAGGCTCCACAGGATGGACGGAGGCTGCCGTGTGGTGTCCGCCGGATCGCGGTCGGTCATGTTTCCTTCCCGGGGTGGGTCCACCGGCCGCGGACTCGCGGCCACACGTTCACAACCGCGTTCTCCGCAAGGCCGATGGCGGGCCGGTGGACATGAAGCCCTCGGATCAGGACACGCGGCCTGCCGCCTGGCGGATGTCCTGATATGAGGCTGATGTGGCCCGGAGGGCTGTACGTCCCTGCCCTCTCCCGGATCTAACGTCGTGGACGCGACGTGGTCGCACAGGTCGGTCCGTGCAGCGGGGTTCCAGATCCTCGGACACGTGACACGTGGGGCGGGCGACCGGTCAGGACCGCGCCGGGATCGTACGACTTCACACAGGGAAGAAGGCGTTCTACGCCATGGCCTCGCAATCGGACACCGCACGAACCGTGGTTCACGGGCTGGATTTCGGACTCAACGCATGGGTTGTCGACGAGCAGCGGCAGCGCTACCTGCGCGACCCGGGCTCGGTCGAGGAGACGTGGCGGGACTTCTTCGCCGCCCCGGCCGCTGCGGCCCGCCCGCCCGTACCAGCCGCCCCGGGTACATCGGCAGTCCGGGCGACGCACGCCGACTCCGGCCCGGAGTACCAGGACGGCGACGAGGCGGCACTCAAGGCCGTCCGGGTGGCGGCGCTCATCCACGCCTACCGCGTGCGCGGTCACCTGATGGCCGGCACGGACCCGCTCACGCCACAGCCCGCCGCCCATCCGGAACTGGACCTCACCGCGTTCGGACTCCATGACGCGGACCGGGCGCAGGACGTCGTGGTGGACGGGTTCGCCGGTCGCACCACGATGACGCTCGACGAAGTGCTGGGCGCGTTGCGGGAGTTCTACTGCCGCAGTGCCGGGTTCGAGTACATGCACATCCAGGACGCCGGCGAACGCCGCTGGATCCAGGAGCGCGTCGAGAAGGCGCCGGGCCGGCCGGACCGGGCCCGGCAGCTGCGGATCCTCTACCGGCTGGGCGCGGCGGAGGCCTTCGAGACGTTCCTGCAGACCAAGTACGTGGGTCACAAGCGGTACTCGCTCGAAGGCGGCGAGTCGACGATCGTGCTGCTCGACTCCCTGCTGCTCGGGGCCATCGAGGACGGTGCCGCAGAAGCTGTGATCGGAATGGCGCACCGCGGCCGGCTCAACGTCCTGGCCAACATCATCGGCAAGTCCTACGCCCAGATCTTCGGCGAGTTCGAGGACGCGGAGGACCTCGGGTCCGTGCAGGGTTCGGGGGACGTGAAGTACCACCTCGGCGCGGAGGGCACCTACCGTGCCCTGCACGGCGGCACGATCGCCGTCTCGGTCGTGGCGAA
Organism: Streptomyces sp. NPDC101234; assembly: GCF_044767525.1. Lineage (NCBI taxonomy): Bacteria > Bacillati > Actinomycetota > Actinomycetes > Kitasatosporales > Streptomycetaceae > Streptomyces > Streptomyces sp. NPDC101234. The sequence goes on from NZ_JBIWOA010000030.1 coordinate 79,165, forward strand.
CCCCTCGCACCTGGAGATCGTGGGACCGGTCGCCCAAGGAGTGGTGCGCGCCAGGCAGGATGTGGCGGAGGCGCACAGCGGGTGGCTGTCCGTCCTGCCGGTCGTCGTCCACGGAGACGCGGCCTTCGCAGGCCAGGGCGTGGTCGCCGAGACCCTGAACATGTCGCAGCTGCCCGGCTACCGCACGGGCGGGACGGTCCACGTCGTGGTCAACAACCAGGTGGGCTTCACGACGTCGCCTGCCCACGGCCGCTCCAGCACCTACGCCACCGATGTGGCACGCATGGTGGAGGCGCCGATCTTCCACGTCAACGGTGACGACCCGGAGGCCGTCGACCGCGTCGCGCGGCTCGCCTTCGACTACCGCCGGACGTTCCACAAGGACGTCGTGGTCGATCTGGTCTGCTACCGGCGTCATGGACACAGCGAAGTCGACGACCCCTCCATCACACAGCCCGTCATGTACGACCTCATCGACGCCAGGGCCTCGGTGCGCACGCTGTACGCCCAGGCCCTGGTGGCCCGTGGGGACATCGGTGAGCGGCAGGTGGAGGCGGCCCGCCGCAACTACCAGGACCACCTGGAGGGGGCCTTCGCCGAGACCCGGACGTTGCCCGCTCCCCACTTCGGCCACGACGTGCCTGCCGACGGCGTGGGACAGCCGACCGCCCCGCGCGCGGCCCGCCACACGGTGACCGCTGTCGACGAGGCGACCGTCCGGCAGGTCATCGCCACGCAGAGCGACCTGCCACAGGGCTTCACCGTGCACCCGCGTGTCCTGCCGCAGCTGCAACGGCGTACGGCTGCGCTCGAGACGGGCACGGTCGACTGGGCCACCGCGGAGATGCTGGCGATCGGTTCGCTGCTGCTGGAGGGAGTGCCGGTGCGACTGGCCGGGCAGGACTCGCGGCGCGGCACCTTCGGCCAGCGCCACGCCGTCCTGACCGACCGGGGCACCGGCGCGGCGTACACACCGCTGAACTCCCTCGGCCCGCGGGCCGCAGCTTTCGCACCGTACGACTCGATGCTGTCCGAACTGGCGGCGCTGGCCTTCGAGTACGGCTACGCGCTGGCCCGCCCCGAGGCCCTGGTGCTGTGGGAGGCCCAGTTCGGGGACTTCGTCAACGGTGCGCAGACGGTCGTCGACGAGTACATCGCGTCGTCGGAGCAGAAGTGGGGTCAGCGCTCGGCAGTGACGTTGCTGCTGCCGCACGGACTGGAGGGCCAGGGCCCGGACCACTCCTCCGCCCGGATCGAGCGCTTCCTGCAACTGTGCGCCCAGGACAACATGACCGTGGCCATGCCCTCCCTGCCGGGCAACTACTTCCATCTGCTCAGGCAGCAGGCACTGGGCGGCCGCGGACGGCCGCTGGTCGTCCTCACCCCGAAGTCGATGCTGCGCTCGAAGGCCGCCACCTCCGCCCTGCCCGAGTTCACCCAGGGCGGCTTCCGCCCGGTCCTGCCGGACGACACGGTCGACCCCGCCCAGGTCAGGCGCGTGCTGCTGTGCTCGGGCAAGGTCTCCTACGACCTTGACGCCCACCGGCACGACACCGGCTCGACCGGCACGGCGATCGTCCGAGTGGAACGCCTCTACCCGTTCCCCGAGGCGGAGCTCGCGGCGGAACTCGCCCGCTTCCCTGCGGCCGCGCACGTGCGGTGGGTGCAGGAAGAGCCGGAGAACCAGGGGGCGTGGTCCTTCGTCGCGCAGCGTCTGTACCGGCTGACAGGACGCCTCGTGGAATGCGTGAGCCGGCCTGAGGCGCCCGCTCCCGCGGTCGGCTCCGCCCGTAGGCACGGTCTGGAGCAGAAGGATCTCCTGACATCGGCCTTCCGGTGAGCAGCGCCATGAGCCTGCCGGCACGCATCGACCTGCCCGTGCCGGCGGTGGTGTGCTGGGGCGGCGGGCTGATGCGGTACCCGTTGGTCGCGGCGATCGTCCTGGCCCGGCTGCTGGCCCGGCCGGTGCGGCCGGAAGGCCTCATGACGTCCGTCTGGATCTTCATGGGAGCGGCGGCGATCTCCGTGCTCGCCGGTGTGCGGCTGATCGCACTCCCGCCGGGCAGCACGATGCTGTCGCGTCCTCTCATCGTCGGGTCGTCCGTCGTCCTGTGGGCGTTCTCCAGCTGGCTGATCCCGTTCCTGCTGGCACTGGGGGTGTGGCTGCACGCACTGCGCCACATTCCGCTGCGCTACGAGCTCGGCTGGTGGAACCTCGTCTTCCCGGTCGGTATGTACGCGGTCACCACGCACGAGTTGGGACGCGCGACCGGAACCTCGTGGATGACGAATGCGGGGCGCTGGGAGGTCTGGGTCGCCGCGGCGTTCTGGGCCGTGGTGTTCGCCGCCATGGTGGCCGCCAGGCTCCGGCCCCGCCGCACGACCGCGCATGGATCCGCCGCCGGGGCGGGGCAGGCGGCCGGCCGGGAGGGCGCTGCCTCGACGTCGCCTCGGATGCTGCCGTAGGTGCGGGAGCCGGTGCAGCGCGAACCCGCCTGCCGGACGGCGGCGTGGCGGGTCGGCGCTGTGTCCCGCGTCATGCGGAGGGGCACACCGGCGCCGTCACCGTCGGGCGCGCTCACGCTGCCGGGAGGTCGCGTGGCGCAGGGAGTACCAGGCGACCACCGCCCAGGCGGCGACGAGCAGGGCGTACAGGACGACAGCGATCCAAGCGAACAGCTGTGATCCGGTACGGGCGGCGAGGGCACTCGTGCCGGTGACGGCGGCGCCGAGGGGGAAGATGAAGGACCACCAGGTGGGTGCGAAGGGCAGCCCCTTGCGGACCTCCCGCACGGTCAGCGCCGTGGCCAGTACCAGCCACAGCAGGGCGAAGCCCCAGATCCCGAGTCCGCCCAGGAGCGCCGCGACCGCACTCCCGCGCGCGTACGGGGCGGGCAGCGCGCTCGGTGCCGCCGTGGCCAGCGTCCCCAGCGCCGTGACCGCCTGGTCCAGCGCCCCCACGCCGATCCACACCGTGGGCACCACCGCACCGCTGGGCGCGTCGTGATGCACCAGGCGGCTGTAGACCATGGCCAGCACCAGCAGGACCGCGACCAGCCCGAGTCCGAGCATCGCGTAGCAGCCCAGCAGCAGGGCCAGCCGTGCCTGCCCGCCCGGTGCCCGCGGGACGAGCAGCGCGCCCGTGGCGGCGGAGACCAGCGGAGGCACCACCGGCAGCAGCCAGCCGCCGAACGCCGCGTCCGGTGCGAAACGGTGCCGTGTGACCATCAGGTAGGGAATCGTGCAGGTGGTGGCAAGACCCAGCACCGTACCGGCCGACCACAGCACCCAGTCCACGTCCGTCGCCGCACGCTCCCCGATCAGCCGTCGGCCGAGCAGCAGCGTCCCGGCCCCGACGGTGAGCAGCGCCACCGGCGGCGCCCCGAAGAACTGGGCCTGTACCGGATCACCGGTATGCGCCCGCAGTGTCCGCTGTCCGGCGTAGCTGCCGGCGAGCACGATCAGCAGCAGTGCGGTCCCCGCCCAGACGACTGTGGCGGCCTCGTCGAGCCAGCGGAAGCCGCGCGGCAGGGTGACGGCCGCGACGGCCACGATCCCGCTGCCCATGACTGCCGCGAACCAGCCGGGACCGAGCCGGCCCCGCTCCCTGCCGTTCGCCCCGTCCGGCTGGTCACGGGCATGTGAGGACCGGCTCGGAACCGGCTCGTCCTGGGACGGGATCGCCCGGCTGGTACTGGAGTGGGGTGCCACGGTGCGGAGTGCCTTCTCTTGTCGTGTCGGATGCGTCACCGCCCAGGGATCGGCGACGGTGACCGGACGACCGGCCGGACCGCGCCCGACAGCTCACGGGGGCACGGCCGGGACCGTCGGCCCGTCGGTGCCTGCGACGCTATGGCGAAGCACGGCTCCCGCCACAGAACAGCGCGCGCCATGACACCCTCACACCAGGACATCGAGGCACCGTGCGGGTCCGTTGCTGCATGACGGCGGATGCCCCGACCGGGCCGGACAAGGCCGACCGATCAGGCTTCCAATCCGTTCGCGCCGAGCGGTGCCTCCGGCGTGGGGCGATGGCGAGGCCGTCGGGCAGGTCGTCGATGGGCGCGGGGAGCGGGGTATCGACCCCGCCGGGAGCGGTCAGGCCGGTGTGGGACTCGTGTCGCCGTGAGTCAGTGCGCGCTCGACCGGGCGCCGGGCAGGAACAGGGCGCTGGTGAGGGTGCCGACGAGCACGAGGGCCGCGTTCACCGCGATCGCGACCTTCAGACCACCGAGGACGGCCGCGGCACCGGTACCGGTCATCGCGGCGGTGGCGACGGCGCTCATGACCGGCGTGCCCATGGTGATGCCGATCTGCTGGGTCATGGTCGCGAGCCCGGTGGCCAGGCCCTGCTCGTGGTCGGCGAGACCGGAGGTGGCGGTGACCATGAAGCCGACGATGACGAGCATGTTGCCGACCCCGCCGGCGAAGGTGGCCACGAGCAGCAGCCACATCCAGGAGCGGCCGTCGCCGAGGCCGAGCAGGGCGGCCGTGAACACGGTCTGCAGGATGCCACCGGCGATCAGCGTCTGCTTGCTGCCGATCCTCCCGATGACCTTCGGGGCGACCGAGCCGCCGACGACCGTTCCGAGACCCAGCACGCCGAAGGACAGGCCGGCGGCGAGCGGGGAGAAGCCGAGCACCTCCTGGAGGTACAGGGTCAGCAGGAAGACCAGGGAGGTCTCGGTGAGGAAGGCGATCAGACCGGCGACATTGCCCCAGGCCACCGATCGCTTGCCGAGCACGCTCAGCGGCACCAGCGGGGCGGCCGCCTTGCGTTCGACGGCCCAGAAGACGATCAGCAGGACCACGCCGGCCGCCGGCGGCAGCAGCGCGGACGAGGAGCCCCAGCCCTTCTCACCCGCCTGGGTGAGGCCGAGGACGATGGCCAGCAGGCCGAGCGTGACGCTGACAGCCCCGGGCAGGTCCAGCTTCGGGCGCTCGTCCGGCCGGGACTCCCTGATGACCGTCGGGGCGATGAACAGCACGGCGACGGCGACGGGGACGTTGATGAAGAATGCCCAGCGCCAGGACAGCAGGTCGGTCAGCAGACCGCCGAGGATCGCTCCGGTGGTGAACCCGGCGGACATCAGTGCCCCGTTGAGACCGAGGGCCTTCTCCCGCAGCGGGCCCTCGGGGAACGACGTCGTCATGAGCGACAGCCCGGCCGGGGTCACCGCCGCGGTGGCCAGACCCTGGAAGACACGGGCCGTGATCAGCACCTCCGGGTTCTGCGCCAGGCCGCCCACCAGCGAGGCCGCGCCCAGCACCACCAGACCGCCGAGGAAGAGCCGGCGGCGGCCGAACAGGTCCGCGACCCGGCCGAACAACAGGGTGAAACCCGCCGCGCACAGTGCGAACGCGGTGCCGATCCACTGCAGGTGCGCCAGCGAGAAGCCCAGGCCCTCGCCGATACCACCCTTACGGCCCTCGGGCCGCCCGGTGGGCGGGCATCATGGGGGATGACTCGCGGCTCGCCAGGCAGGGTGCTCAGGGCCGTGCGGCCGGACACCCGAGAAACCGGAGGCATCGATGCACGCTCCGTCCGAGCTCGGAGACTTCCTCAAGTCCCGCCGTGCCGAGCTGCGCCCGGAAGACGTCGGCATCTCGCCGCATCCGACCCGTCGCCGCGTCACCGGTCTGCGCCGCGAGGAGCTGGCCATGCTCGCCGGCGTCAGCATCACCCACTACACCCGTCTCGAACAGGGCCGCGCCATCAGCGCCTCGGACGGCGTACTGGACGCGATCGCACGCACTCTGCGCCTGACCGAAGACGAGACCGCCCATCTGAAAACCCTCGCCCGCCCGGCCGGCGCGTCCCGCCCTGCTCCACCCCGCGTCGAGCGCGTCGGTGCGTCGGCGCGGCAGCTGCTCGCGGCCATGTCGGACGTACCGGCGCTCGTCCTCGACCGCCGCAATGACGTGCTCGCCTGGAACCGGCTGGGCCGTGCGCTGCTCGCCGGACACCTGCCACCCGACAGCCCCGACAAGCAGGCCGTCCGCCCCAACGTGACGCGGATGCTCTTCCTGGACGAGCACTACCGGGAGCTGTACACGAACTGGGACGAGGAGGCCCAGCTCGCCGTCGCGTCGCTGCGCCTGGTCGCCGGCCGTCACCCCGACGACCGCCGTCTGGCCGAGCTGGTGGGCCAACTCGCCGCGCAGTGCGATGAATTCGCCTCTCGCTGGGCTCGTCATCCGGTGCGCACCTGCACATCGGGAGTGAAACAACTGCGACATCCGCTGGTCGGCGCCATGGAGCTCAGCTTCGAGAACCTTGTCATCCCCGGCTCGTCCGGCCAGCGCCTGATCGCCTACACGGCCGAGCCCGGCTCGCCCTCCGAGGCGGCTCTGCGCCTGCTGGGCAGTCTCACCGAGGAGACCGAAGACACCTCCGCGACAGTGTGACCGCCACGTCCGCCCAACTGGGCTGAATTGCCGGGATGTTGGCGGCCTACCGCGACAGAACCTCCCTCCCGAGCCGCTCGACGAGATCTTGGATCCGACCGGTTACCGAGGCATCTCCGGAACGGAACCCCCACAGTCAAGCGCTCATGGCGGTGACGGCCCGGGCCCTGGACCTGCGCCCTCCGTGATGGGGCGAACCCGGAGAGTGCCTCCGGGGCGCTGCCCCGGCACTGGAGGGTTCCGTCGCCGTCGCTCTGCCTGCGGACGGGACATGGGCTCGCCGTAGTATCGAAGGACGTTCGACCAGGGTCGGCTCGGGTCGGGGGCTGATATCAGGGACAGGCAAGGATGAACGAGCACAGTAACCCCACCGCCTCGACAGGTGCGACGGCCAACGAATTTCCGCTGGACGGTTCCACGCTGCGCCGCCGCCAACGACGGGCGGTAGGGCAATTCGCGCTGTGTGTGTTCGTGCTCGCCCCCTGGACCGTCTTCCTGGCCGTCTCGCTGCCCGATCGCTTCGAGGCTCGGTACTGGCCCATGGTGTGGGTGGGCTTCGACGTCATGCTGCTCGTCTCGCTGGCCGGGGCCGGGGTGGCGGTACTGCTGAAGCGGCAGGCCCTGGTCCCGTTGTCCTTCGTGGCGGCCTCGCTCCTGGTCTGCGATGCCTGGTTCGACGTTTCCCTGAGCCTGGGCCGAGGTGACGTGTGGGAAAGTGTGGCCTCGGCCGTGCTGGTTGAACTGCCGCTCGCCTTCCTGCTCGTCATCCGCGCACGCCGGGTGCTGAAGCTCTCGGCTCGGCTGGCCTGGCAGCGACTGGGTCTGGCGGGCGAACCTCCCCCGCTGTACAAGCTGCCGCTGTTTGTCGCCCTGGCCTCGTCGGGCAGCGTTCAGTCCGACCTGGACCTGAAGGGCGCCAAGGACGCTTGACAGTGCCGGATTTGCACGGCGGGCGGCGTCACTGACGGTCACGCTGTGTATGCGTACCTGAGGGTCTGCCGGTCGGCCGCGAGTCATATCACTAGATCATGCGATGCGCCTGGGGAGTGCCCTGGGGCATGCTGCCTGGTCAGGGCTCTCCGGCTGGCGCTCATGGCGTGTTGGGCGCCTGCGGGACACCGGTGAGTCGCCCGTGACGTGGTCACCCACCTCGGGGCCAGGTTCGGACGTCCGGTCGAATCACTCGATCATGCGATGCGTCTCGGTACCGCTATGAACCAGTCTGTTCTGGTTGGCGAAGAACGCATCCCATTGCGGAAAGAGAAGCGCATCTGTCGGTCAGGGTTCTGATCTGAGCCACAGGGGGCGTGAGACCGCCAAGTCTCCGCCTGACGCCTGCTTGCGCGCGGTAGCGATGCGATCCCGCCACGCGACAGCCGTATCCGTAGGAACGAGGACCGCAGGATCATGTATCTCGAGTCGCCCCCTATGACGAGTGACCTTGACGAGGCTGTTTCCGTCTTTGTGCAGTACCGGGCGCGCCTCTTCGGGATCGCATACCGGGTGCTCGGCAGCGTGGCCGAGGCCGAGGACGTGGTCCAGGAGGTGTGGCTGCGCTGGCAGAAGACCGACCGCTCCCTGGTGGTGAGCCCGGTGGCGTTCCTGTCGAGCGCGACGACCCGCTTGGCCATCAATGTGGCGCAGTCGGCGCGAGTGCGTCGGGAGACCTACATCGGGCCGTGGCTGCCCGAGCCCGTCGACACCAGTTCGGATCCGGAGGTGGGCGCGCAGCGGGCGGAGGCTCTGGAGTTGGCCCTGCTGCTGGTGCTGGAGAAGCTGAGCCCAGCTGAGCGGGCCGTGTACGTCCTGCGCGAGGCGTTCGACTACACCTATCCCGAGATCGCCGAGATCCTGCAGCTCAGCGTCGTCAACGTCCGGAAGATCGTGAGCCGTTCCCGCAAGCGTCTGTCGGGCGAGCCGCGGGTGAGCGTGGACGAGGTGGAGCATCGACGTCTGCTGGAGGCCTTTGTCTCAGCGGCTCGTACGGGGGATGTGGCCTCGTTGGAAGCCGTCCTCGCCCCTGACGCGGTCAGTCTGTCCGACGGCAACGGTGTCCGAGGTGTCGCCCGAGTACCTGTAGTGGGCCGTGCACGCGTGGCCAACCTGGCGACCGCCACCCGGCAGTTCTGGCGGGAGGCGGAACTGCGCCTGGTCCAGGTCAACGGTCGTACGGGCGTGATGATCTGCCGTGACGGTTCCCCCGCCACCATCCTGACGATCGCCGCCTCGAAGGAAGGCATCCACAGGGTGATGTGGGTGTTCAACCCGAGCAAGATCGCCGCATTCCTGGGCTCTCGCTCCCGCTGTGCAACCGTTCCCGCTCTTGCGTCGGTTGACGGGTGAGACAGGAAGAGGCCGCGTTGGCGTCGCCGGACCCTAGGGTGCGGTCGTCGCGGTGCGGTAGATCTCGGCTGCGGTGACGTCGGCGGGGACGCCGAGTTCGGCGGCGACCGCCGTGATCGCGGCCTCGCCGACCTCGAGGTCGGCGAGGCCGTCGGCGGTGAAATACGGGGCGATGAACGTCTCGTAGTGCGCTCGGGCTTCTTCCGCGGTCTGTCCGCCCAGGAACGTCCGGATGTGCCGCACCGTGGTGTCCGGGTCGTCGTGGATCACCCGCAGGGCGCGCCGGTGGGCTCGTACGACGGCCTGGACCGCGGGGTCGTCGGGGGCGATGTGGGTGGGGTCGACGGCCACACCCACGGTGGGGATCCGGAAGTGGTCGCCGACCCAGGCCAGCAGCTGCCAGCCGTGCTCGGCGGCCACCGCCTCCGGTGCCATGGTGCTGCCCACGTAGGCGGCGTCGATGCTGCCGTCGTGCAGCCCCCGCAGGTCCAGGCGGTAGTCGCCGGGTGCCCGGACGACGGTGTGGAGGTCGCGGTCGGGATCGAGACCGGCCCGGCGCAGCACGATCCGGGCGAAGCAGCCGGGTGCGGTGTGGGGCGTGCACGGCCAGCCGCCGGCCCGCCAGGTCGGGCAGGGAGGTCAGGCCGGGGCGCGCGAGAAACCAGAACAGCGGACGGTGCGTGTTGACACTGAGGGCGACCCAGGGGGTCCCGTCGGTGAGTCGTGACAACAGGGCCCGGCCCAGCCCGACGGTGGCGCAGCGGCGCAGCCGCTCCTCGTCCCAGGCGCAGCCGTCGCGCAGTGCGACGTGGACGCCTTCGTCGGCGTAGTAGTCGTGCTGGTCGGCGATGTAGGCGGCCGGCTCCTCGTGCAGGCCCCGCCCGACGTAGGCGAGATCGATGGTGTGCATGAACGTCCTTCTCGGTCGTGTCGTCGCCATGCGTCCGCGAGTGCCGGACAGCGGGCGTCAGTACATGGCCATTCCGCCGTTGACCACGGCTGTGGTGCCGGTCATGAAGGAGTTGTCCTCGTCGGCGTAGAAGGCGATCGCCTGGGCGACGTCGGCCGGGCGTGCCAGGCGGCCCAGCGGGGTGGCGGCCACCTGCCGCTGCTTGACCGCGTCGTCGATCACGACGGCCATGCGTGTGTCCTCCACCGCACCGGGCGCGACCACGTTGACCGTGATGCCCATCGGACCCAGTTCCTGGGCTAGATAGCGGGCCAGCCCCTCCAGCGCGGCCTTGGCCGTCCCCAGTGCCACCATGCCTTCCCGGGGGCGGCGGCTGAGACCGGCACCGAGATAGACGATGCGCCCCCAGCCCTGTTCGGTCATGTGGGGCAGGACGGCCTTGGTGACCGCGAACGCCGAGTGCATCTCGGCGTCGAGCTTGCCGCCCAGCTCTTCCCAGGTCATGTCCTGGAACGACTTGACCGCATACGGGACGAGCGCGTTGTGGACGAGCACGTCGATGCCGCCCCATGCGGCCCGGACCTGTTCGGCCATGCCCTCTACCGCCGCTTCCTCGCGTACGTCGGCCTGTACGGCCATGGCCTGGCAGCCGGCGGCCTCGATGCCGGCCACGACCTCCTCGGCCGCCGCGGCGCCGCGGAGGTAGTTGACCACCACGCGCGTCCCTCGCACGGCCAGCAGCCGCGCGGTGGTCGCACCGATTCCGCTGCTGGCGCCCGTCACCAGCGCCACCCTGCCGGTTGTCCCGGTCATGGGCCCAACTCCTCCTGGTCGTCGCGGGCCGTCGGAATCAACGCGCGGCGTCGCCCGTCGTCGATGCCGGGGGCCGCCGGGCGGATCGCACCGTAGAGCACGGTGCCGACAGCCGCCCGCAGCAGATCGGCGGCGGTCCAGTCGAGTTCGCGCGTCAACCGCGAGGTCAGCAGCCGCTCCAACGCGCCGCGGGTGATCTCGCTCAGCAACTCGGGTGGCGCCGGCAGCAGCCCGCGCCGGTGTCCGTCGTGGAAGAGGTCGTCGAGCCGCCGGTAGATCACCTCGTCCACGCGCTGTTCCACGTACCGGCGCAGCAGGGCATCGCCTCGGCCCGTGGCGAGCTGTGCCGCACCGATCCGTCCGAGCTCGGTGCCTGCCGCGACAAGGAGTCGATGGACCCGGATGCCGAAGGGCTGCTCTTCCGCGTCCTGCGCGGCCGCCGCCAGCGTGCGCTCCACCGCCGCGAACTGCCGGTCCAGCACCGCGGTCAGCAGGCTGTGCCGGTCCGGGAAATGGCGGTAGAGCGTCTTCTTGCTCATCCCGAGCTCACGGGCGAGATCGTCCATGCTCACCCGGGCGACGCCCGGTGGTGAGGAACAGCCGGCCGGCCGCCTCCACGATCAGGTCGGTACGCTGGCTTTCACCTGCGGAAACTTGAGAAACTAGACCAGTTTCCATGGTTTTCAGGCTTGCTCTCCGCCCCTGCGCTGTCAAGGAGGGGGAAGGGAGCCGCACCGGCCCGCGCCTCGTGGGCCGGCTCTACCCGGCGGTGGCGAGCCCTATGAGCAGCAAGGCGATGTCGTCCGTCCGGGGAGCGGTTCGCCGTGCATGGTCGATCAGGGCCGTGGCGAGCTGTTCCATCGGCTGGTGCCGGGCCCGGGCGAGTTGGACGGCGAGCCCGGACATGGCGTCGTCCAGGTCGACTCCGGGGGTTTCCACGAGTCCGTCGGTGTACAGGGCGAGGACGGTGCCGGGCGGCAGCGGGATCTCGGCGGAGGGATAGTCCGCGTCGGGGTCGATGCCGAGCAGCAGCCCGGGCGGCAGGGGAAGGACCTCGGCCTGTCCGTCCGGGTGGCGCAGGATCGGCGGGGGATGCCCGGCGGTGGCCAGGACGGCCCGGCGGTGTGCGAGATCGAGGTGCGCGTAGAGACAGCTGACGAAGCGGCCCTGGTCCAGGTCGACCAGCTGGCGGTTGACCTGGGAGAGGGCCTGCGCCGGCGCGGCTCCGGCGGCGGCGTGGGAGCGGATGGCGGGGCGGATCCGGCCCATGAGCGCGGCGGCGGTGACGTTGTGGCCCTGGACGTCGCCGATGAACACGGCCGCGGTGGTCTCGTCCACCCGGACCAGGTCGTAGAAGTCGCCGCCGATGTCCATACCGCGGGCGGCGGGCAGGTAACGGGCGGCCGCATCCAGTCCCGGGATGTCGGGCAGCGAGTCGGGGAGCAGGGCCGCTTGCAGGGTCTGCGCGAGTTCCTTGCTGCAGTCGTACAGGCGGGCTCGTTCCAGGGCCTGCGCGATCAGTCCCGCGAGTGCGGTGAAGACGACCCGTTCCTGCTCGGGGAAGGGGTGGGGGTGGTCGAAGGCGAACACGCACGAGCCCACCGGGCGCCCGGAGGTGATCAGCGGCAGAAAGGCCCAGGCATACACATCTTTCTGACGGACGGCAGGAGGGTAGGCGCGGGACAGTTCCTCGAACGTGGCGAAGAAACTGGGCCGGCCGGTGGCGAGGACCCGGACCGGGGGTGCCGGGCAGGTCAGCGGAGCTCCGTCGAAGTACTCCAGGATTTCGGGGTTGTATCCGCGACGGCCGATGACGCGCATTCTGCCGTCCTCGGCGGCGAGCAGGGCCACGGTCCGGGCGCCGAAGGCCGGCAGAATCTCCTCGGTGACCAGGTCGACCACGTCGCGCACGCCCACCGCCTCGGACAGGGCGGCGGCCAGGTGGAGTACCTGATAGACCTCGCCCAGGGGGATCGGCTCGCCCAGGAACGTCTCCGTCCTGGCGGGCCCGGCCCGTGCGGACGGGGACGGGCCGGTCGGCGAGATACGGACGCTCACCCCGGATCCATCGGGGTAGAGCTCGAAGGCGAGCCACTGGTCCGGCGGGCGCTCGGCGGTGAAGGAGGCGGGGCTGCGACTGGCCAGGGCGCCGCGGTAGCGGTCCTCGAAGGCGGAGTCGGTGCACCAGGGCAAGGACTGCCAGGGACGCGTGCCGGTCAGATCGGGGACGCTGCCGCCGAGCAGCAGGGCGGCGGAGGCGCTGACGTAGGTGAACCTGCCCTCCAGGTCGAGCGAGCAGCTGCCCTCCGGGAACCGTTCGACGAGGTCCGCCGCGGCCAGCGCCTCGGCCGGCAGGCGTCTGCGGGCCGGCGGCCGGGGCAGGGTGCGCGGTGCCGGGCCCGGACGGACGGCGTGGCCGGTGTCGGCGGCGTCGCGCAGGAACCGCCCCAGGCGACGGCAGGCGGCGGCCACCCGATCGGGCCCGGGATCGGCGGCCCCTCCCCCGGCGGTGTCGGAGCCGGGCCACAGGAGCAGCAGCGAGCCCCAGGCTCGGGTGCCGGTGACGATCGGTGCCACGGCCGCCGCCCAGTGGTACGGAAGCGCGATCGCCGTGCGGGGATAGCGCCGGGCGAACTCCTCGGGGTCGGACAGCCAGACCAGCCGCCGTCGGTGCAGCGCCTCGGCCACCGGAACAGGACTGGACAGCGCCACCCGGGACCAGGGCGACAGAAACTCCGCCGGCAGGCCGGCGGTCACCTCCAGCCACAGCGCCTGTCCGTCGGGCGCCAGCAGGAAGACCGCGCCCGCGAGCACCCCCGTGTCGTGCACGGCGAACTCCAGCAGCCGGTCCAGCTCCGCCCGGCGAATCGATCCGGAGGCGGGTGAGGACGGACGGGGCCCGTAGGGCGGTACCGCGCCGTCTTCCCGCTTGGCGCACATACCAGCACCGTACGTCCGCACCGGCCGACCTCGCGCGGGAGGACCGGACGTGCCCCCAGCGGGCCGGCATCCCCTGTCACAGATCCGAGCACTGTCCGGTCAATTGCCTTAAAAGGAGCAAGTGAGGATGAAATCTCGGCCACATTCAGGTCCGGCATGGAGGACGGAGACAGAGCACGGCTTGCCGCAGACATCCGCCCCGCCGCCATCTGACCGAGGACGACGATTCGATGATCGACAATGACGAACTGGTACCCGGTAGCCGGCCGAACATCCGCGAGCCCTCGGAGTCGGCGATCGCGATGCTCGACGACCAGGGGACGGTGGTCGGATGGACACGGGCTGCCGAGCGGCTGGTCGGGTACTCCGCCGGCGATGTCGTGGGCCGGTCGGCCTCGGCCGTACTGCCGCACTCCGAAGAAGCGCCGACGACGGCGGAGTTCGTCGACCGGTGCCGTGCCCGGCGCGGCTGGTCGGGCACGACGACGGTCCGGCACAGGGACGGTCACGGGCTCGACGTGAGCCTGCGGGTCTCGATGCTGTGGGGGCACGGTGAAACGGTCCGGTGGCTCGTCTCCGTGACAGACATCGGCGAGGCCTCCGCGGAGACGACGAACGGACTGGTGCGGGAGTCGCTGCTCGCCCGCGTCCCCATGGGCATCGTCGTGCGGGACCCGCAACTGCGGTGCACCTGGGTGAACGACACCATGGAGAGCCACGACGGCATTTCCCGCGAGCGACGGCTCGGACGCCGATTCACCGATGTGCGGCCGGGCGCCGAGGCCGAAACACTCGAGTCGGCGATGCGGGAGGTGATGCGGGGCGGGCCCGCCAAGGTCCAGGACCACCGGACGTGGCTGCCGTCGAGCCCGCACCGGGAGCACGCGTACGCGGCCTCGGTCTTCTGCCTCCAGGACGCCGACGGCCAGGTGCTCGGGGTGTGCGTCATCAGCGTCGACCTCACCGAGAGCCGGCGGGCGCGCGATCGCCTCGCCATCCTCAGTGAGGGCAGCACCCGCCTCGGCAGCAGCCTGGACGTGATGCGGACCAGCCAGGAACTGGCCGACCTGGCCGTGCCGTTGCTCGCCGACTACGTCGCCGTCGACCTCGAGCAGTCGGTCCCGTTCGGCGAAGGGCCCCCGGTCCACATCGGCTCCACGGGTCAGCGCCTCCCCGTTTTCCGGCGCGCCGGTCTGGCCTCGATCCACCATGGGGTCCCGGAGTCCCCGTGGGCGCACGGGGAGGTGGTCCCCTGGCCGCCCGACTCACCCGTCACCGACGTCCTGTGCACCGGGATGCCCCACCTGGAGCCGATCCTGGACACCGCTCCGGGCACATGGATCGACCAGGACCCGGCGAGGGCGCGGAAGATCCACGAGAACGGCATCCACTCCATGATGCTCATACCCATCCGTGCGCGCCGTGTCCTGCTGGGCATGGTCCTGCTCGTCCGCACCTCGGACCCGGGGCCGTTCCAGGAGATCGATGTGCTCCTCGCCGAGGAACTGGTCAGCCGCGCCGCGCTGGCGCTGGACAACGCACGCCAGTACGCCCGCGAGCACACCGCTGCCCTCGCCCTCCAACGGAACCTGCTCCCGCACCGTCTGAAGGGCGGCGCGGCGGTCGAGACGGCGTCCCGTTACCTCCCCGCCGACCTGGATCACGGCATCGGGGGCGACTGGTTCGATGTGATCCCGCTGTCCGGCGCCCGGGTGGCCCTCGTCGTCGGCGATGTGGTCGGACACGGGATCAACGCCGCCGCGACCAAGGGAAGTCTCCTCGGCCTGTACACCGACGGCCTCATCGAGACCCGCGACCACGACATCGACGTGGGCATGCACCGCCTGGGCACCGCCCTGGCACAGCCGGGCCGCTCCCTGGAAGACGTCTGCAGCCGCGCGATGGAGACCCTCCCGGGACAGGCACCCTCCGACGACGCCACGCTGCTCCTCGTCCGGACCCGGACGATCAGCCCTGACCAGGTGGCCTCCTGGACGCTGCCCAGCGACCAGACCGCCGCTCGCAGCGCCCGGTGCATGGCAGCCCGTCAGCTGGACGAATGGGACCTGGGAGATCTCGAGGACGCCACGAAGCTGATCGTCAGTGAACTGGTCACCAACGCCGTCCGCCACGGCAACGGTCGTATCACCCTGCGCCTGATCCGGCACCAGGTCCTGACCTGCGAAGTGTTCGACACGAGCGCGTGCTCGCCACGTCCGCGCAGCGCACGCACCAGTGACGAGAACGGCCGCGGCCTCTTCCTGGTCGCCCAGGTGTCCCGCAGGTGGGGTTTCCGCTCCGTTGCGGGCGGCAAGGTCGTCTGGGCCGAAGAAGAACTGGCCCCCGCATCGGCACCCGCACGGACCCTCGGGACACCACCCGTCATCGAGGAGCACCCCGTGCTCGCCCCCGTGCCGCCGCCGACGCCCGCGTCCCGCGTCGTCGTCGCGGGACGCGGTCCCGTGCCCCGGTGAAGCTTCCGCCCGGGTCGGGGCCTCAGGAGATTCGCCGCCCGAGGGATCCCGTCCCCGTTCCCGGCCGATCACAGGGGGACCGGCGTTGAGGGCCCATGTGGCCTGCGGCATGCTTGCCCCATGCGCAGCACAGCCCCCTCGGGCGCCCTGGACCCCGGGCGCGGTGACCAGGGTGGGACCGGGCTGCGCCTCAGAGGACGCGACCGTGAGATCGCGGCTGTCCGCGAGGCCCTGGCGACGGTGCGCGGCGGACGGGGCGCCTGCGTCGTCGTGGAAGGCGCACCCGGCGTCGGCAAGAGCCGGTTGCTCGCGGAGCTGGACGGGCGGGCGCGGCGGTGCGGGTTCGAGGTGGTCCCGGTACGGGCCGACGAGTTCGACCAGTACGCGGCAGGAGCCGCCTTGCAGTCCGCCTTGCAGGCCTTCGGCGGTTCCGCCCGAGCCGCCGCGGCCGCGGACGACCAGCGGCTCTGGCTGCTGGACAGCATCGCGGACGCCCTGGAGGATCGGGCTCAGCGGGCCCCGGTGCTCGTGCTCGTGGACGACGCGCAGTGGGCGGACCCGGCCACGCTCTTCGTGCTGCGCACCCTGCCGGGACGACTGGCCGCATCGCCGATCCTGTGGGTGCTGGCGGTACGGTCGGAGACCGAGCGGCCGACCGTGGCCAGGGTGCGGTCGGACCTCGAACGCCTCGGAGCCCGCTGGCTGACCCTCGGCCCGCTGCCACAGCAGGAACTGGAGCACATCGCGGCAGACGTGCTCGGGGAGAGCCCGTCGCCCGCTCTGGCCAGGATGCTGCGGGGCGTCGCGGGCAATCCGTTCCTGGCCATCGAACTGGTGCGCTCCTTCGCCGACACGGACGCCGGGAAGGCGGAGGAGGGCGTGGCCGGCCGCCTGTACCACGACATCCCGGTCGGCTTCCGGCTGAGCGTCGCCGCACGGCTGGAGCAGCTCCCGGAGGACGCCGTACGCCTGCTCCAGATCGGCTCCGTCCTCGGCCGTGAATTCGACTTCGGCACGGCCGCCCGCATGCTCGGCAGACAGGTCGGCAGCCTGCTGTCAGGCGTGGAGGCCGCCCTGAACGCCGGTCTGCTCTCGGCGGACGGCTCGCGACTCGCCTTCCGCCACGACCTCCTGCGGCAGGCCGTCCACGAGAACCTGCGGCAGGCCGTACGGTCCGCTCTGCACCGGGAGGCCGCCGAGAGCCTGCGCGCCACCGGGGCACGATCGGCGGAGGTGGCCTGGCATGTCGTCATGGCGGGCGGCCCGGTCGACGACGACGCCGTGACCACGCTGCACACCGCCGTACGGGAGCTGTCGGCGACGGCACCCGACGCGGCCGCGGACTTCGCCCAGCGGGCCGCCGGTCTGCTGTCCCCGCGCGACCGGCGTCGTGTCGGCCTGCTGACCGAGGCCGCCGAGTACCTCGGCCGGACCCGCCGGGTGCACGAGGCGCTCGACCTGGTCGACGCCGCCCTGTCGGACGGCCTCGAGCCGCTGCAGGAGGCGAATCTGCGCCTGGTGGCCGCCGAGATCCACCAGGCCGCGGGCGACGACTCCGCCGCGATGAGACACGTCCAGAAGGCCCTCGACCTGCCCGGGCTGCCATCCGAACTGCGGGTCCGGCTGCTGAAGACCGAGACGATGGGCCATGTGCACCTCGGGAACATCACCGCTGCCGAGCAGACGGACCCCGGGCTGGTCGAGGCCGCCTACCGGAGTCACGACCCGGCCGTCGTCGTCAGTGTCATGGTGTTCCAGTCACAGACGTTCTTCTACCGTGGGCGCCTGGCCCGGGCCCTGGAGCTCGCCGAGGAAGCCACCGAACGCGCTCGCACCGAGCCCACCGTGCCCTATCTGCGGCCCCCGAGAATTCCGGCGCTGTGGCTGGCCACGCTGCTGACCACCACGGACCGGCTCGCGGACACCGAGCGGATCCTGCGGGAGGGACAGCAGGAAGCGGAGGCGCTGGGCCTGGGCTGGTCGCTTCCCCATTGGCATGCCCGCCGTGCCTGCGCCCTGCTCGAACAGGGCGCTCTGGACGACGCGGCGGTGGAGGCCGAGGCCGGCCTGACGGTGGCGGACGAACTCGAGATCACCCAGCCGAATCCGCTGGCCCGCTCCGTGCTGGCACTGGTGGAGATCAGGCGCGGTGGCCTCGTCAGGGCGAGGGACCACCTCCGCGCAGCCCAGGCCGGCTCCGGCACGTACGCGCAGCGGTACGGCCTGTGGGTGTCGCTCGCGCGCGCCTGCCTGGCGGACGCGGAGCACCAGGACACGGCGGCGGCAGCGCTCATGGGCAGCTTCGAGGACCATGAGCCGACGCGGCTGCTCGCCCTGTCGCCTTCCCACTGGCCGGGGATCGTGCGTATCGCGCTGCGCGGCGCGGAGCCGTCGGTCGCGCAGGCCGTGTCCGGCGCACTGCGCACCCTGACCGCCCGGGACGACAGCCAGGAGATCATCGGGGCCGTCCGCGCCCATGTGGACGGCCTGCTCCACAGCGACCCCCGTGCACTCATCTCCGCCATCACCGGTTACCGGAGCACCGGCAGGCGACTGGTGCTGGCCGCGGCGTACGAGGACCTCGGCGAACTCCAGGCCGCATCGGCCGACACGGCTCCGGCGATCCCTAACCTCGAAGAAGCGGGCCGGCTGGCGCTGGCTTCGGGAGCCCTGCGCGACCACGAACGGATCGGCCGGCGTCTGCGGCAACTCGGCGTTCCCGCGGGCGACCCGAGCCACGACACGATCAGCCCTCCGGGGTGGAGCAGCCTGACCGAATCCGAGCGGAAACTGATCCCGCTCGTCGTGGACGGTCTCACCAACCGGGCCATCGCCGACCGGCTCTATGTGTCCGTGCACACTGTCAACACCCACATGAGGCACATCTTCGCCAAGCTCGGCATCAACACCCGCGTCGAACTGACGCGGTTGGCCGTCGAGCGGGGCGAGCGGGGCGACAGCGCCGACGGGACCGGGTGAGCGGTGCCCCTGCCCCGGACAGGGACACGTTCACTCAGCCTCCGGGGTCACCGGTTCGACCCCGGACTCCGGGTCCATCGCCCTCCTGCTCTGCCGGAGGATCTCCTGGACATGCCATTCGACCTGCTCCGGGTCCAGGCCGAGCGCCTTGCCCATGTGCACGGCCCAGACCTCTGCGCGAACGTTGGTCTCGAAAACCAGATCGGCCCGGATGTTCTCCCTCGCGGCCTGTCGGTTCTGGCTCACCATCACGAACGTGGACAGGAAGATGGCCTCCAGGCTCACGATCATGGTGAGAAGCCCGAACGGGTAAGGGTCGAAGACCGCTGCCGGGCCGAACAGGCTCAGGTTGAGGGCGATCCACACCGCGAACCAGACGGTGTGGACGTAGACGAACCCCATCGTGCCCGCGAACGCGGTGATCGCGTCCGCGAACCGGTCCTGCGACGTGCGCATCCTGGCGGAAACCAACTGCTCGTGGCGCAGGCGGGGGCCGCGGCGGTGGCTGCCGTCGGGAGCGGAGCCCCGCCGGAATCCCGGGGCCTCAGGGTCTGCGGTCATTCCCGGCTCACACGAAGGCGCTCTGCCCGGTGATGGACTTGCCGACGATGAGGGTCTGCATCTGGCGGGTGCCCTCGTAGGAGTAGAGGGCCTCCGCGTCGGCGAAGAACCGTGCGATGTCGTGGTCGAGGACGATGCCGTTGCCGCCGAAGATCTCGCGGCCGGCCGCGACGACCTCCCGCATTCGGGACGTGGTGAACCCCTTGGCCAGTGCCGAGTGGTCGTCGCGGAAGACGCCCTGGTCCTGCAGCCGGGCGAGCTGCACCAGCATGCCCCAGCAGGCTGTGATGTCGCCCAGGCTCTTCACCAGCAGGTCCTGCACCAGCTGGAACCCGGCGATCGGACGGCCGAACTGCCGGCGCTCCTTGGCGTAGGCGAGTGCGAGCTCGTAGGCGCCGATCATGACACCCAGGGCCTGCCAGGCGACCCCGCTGCGGGTGAAGCGCAGGATCTCCGCGACGTCTCTGAAGGAGTTGATGTTCTGGAGGCGGTTGGCCTCCGGCACACGCACGTCGGTCAGGGTGATCTCGGCGTTCTGTACGATCCGCAGCGCGATCTTGCCCTCGATCTTCACCGGCACGAAGCCGGGGGTGCCCTTCTCCACGACGAAGCCCTTGACCTGGTTGTCGTGCACGTCCCGTGCCCACACCACGACGTGGTCGGCGAAGGTGGCGTTGCCGATCCACCTCTTCGCGCCGTTGAGGACCCAGGTGCCGCCCTTGAGTTCGGCGGTGGTGCGCATGCCACCGGAGACGTCGGAGCCGCCCAGCGGCTCGGTCATGGCGAAGGCGCCGATCTTCTCCATCGAGGCCATGGCGGGCAGCCATCGATCCCGCTGCTCCTGGTCGCCGCCGGTGAGGACGGAGTAGAAGCTGAGCCCGTTGTGGACGCCGAAGAAGGTGGCGACCGAGGCGTCGACGCGGCTCATCTCCATCGCGAGCATGCCGCCGAGCAGGTGGCTGACCGCGGGCAGGTGCTCACCGTAACCCTCGTAGGACAGGGCGGTCAGCCCGCTCCCGCGGAACTTCTCTATCAGCTCCACGGGGAACTCGCCCTTGTCCCAGTACCCGTTGACCAGCGGCTTGACTTCGTCGCGCAGGAAGGCGCGGGCCTTGAGCAGTATTTTGCGTTCGTCGTCCGGGAGCAGCGTCTCGTAGCGGTAGAAGTCGGCGCCCAGCAGCTCGTCCGGCGGTGCCGGGGGAGTGGTGGTCAAGTCAGTTCTCCTTTCGGTGGCGGACATGGTGGAGATCCAGGACTCCGGACCACCAGTTGACCGACCTGCGACCCCGTTTGTGACGGCCTGGAGGTCAATGGGCCATCAGGAGCATGACCACCGTGCCCAGGGCCGTCACTCCGTCCCAGAAGCGGCTGCAGGCGCCCTTGACACAGGTGGAGGTGTCGGACGCTTCCGCGGTTCCGCGCAGTGCGGGCATGTCACGGGTCAGCGAGCGGAGCGCACATGTGAGGAGGTACAGCGCCAACACTCCTGTGACGACGCTGCCGGCCCTCGACTCCCCCATGGAGTGGCCGAGATGCAGGGCCGGGTCCGCTGTCGGAACGCCCTCGGCCATGGTCTGGTGCGAATGGCCCGCCGCGCGGTACGACATCCAGGTCATCGCCGCCATGCCGACCGCGTACGGGAGTCTCCGCGCGGTCGCCGACAGTTGCCGTTCCCGGCCGTTCCTGACGGCGGTCAGCGGGAACCACAGCGCGGCGCAGGCGAAGAAGACCGACTGGGGCAGCCCCGGCAGGGCGCTGCCCCAGCTCCATGGCATCGCCGCCATGGCCAGGGCCATGGCGGCGTGCAGCAGATGGTCGATGCGGCTGCGGCAACCACGAGTCCGTATCAGAACGGCCTGCCGGAGCGCGCGGACGGCGGCGGCCGCGAACAGGGCGGTCAGCATGCAGTGGACGACTTCGGTGGCACTCATGCCGAATCGCGCCCTTTCGCGGAGCGGTCCGGATCCGCGTCGGAACTGCTGTGTGTGAGTGGGGTGTTGGTCAACGCGTGGGTCGCGGGGCGCGCAGGTGGGCCCGTTCGGCGAGTTCCTTCTCGTCGACCAGTTCGAGCATGGGCGCGCCCGGCGCGCACATCATGGTCACGACGAACCGGGTCCGGGCATCCGTCAGCGCGTTGCCGTCCTGATAATGGATCACATCACCCCCCGGCTCCCAGAACGTCCCGCCGGCTTCGATCACGTGCTCGGGCTGGCCCTCGAGCTCGAAGCGGACCGCTCCCTCCAGGACGTACCCGAAGGCCGGTCCCGAGTGGCGGTGCGGCGGCGTTCCCGGATCTCCGGGCTCCCACTCGATATGAAGGGTCATCGCCGACGCACCCTCGGGAACGGTGAACGGTGCGGCGTCCTGAAGCACCGTCGCCGCCGTCTTCCACGCTTCCGACAGGGACTGCTCACCGTGACCGTGCACTGCATCCTTGTCCGGCATTGTGTTGCACCTCCGTAGATCCATCGTGCCTTGAGCCAGACATACCTCGCGAAAGGTCCGTCCCGGGGCAGACATACCGTTGGTCGGCCGCGTGTTCCCACGTCCTGGTCCCACGCACGTTCATCGGTGATGACCGGGCGCACGGCGAATCCGTGACACACCTACGGACTCGGCCGCAGGGCGACGCCCAGCAGTTCCTCGAGCCGTGTCGTGGAGTGCTCTGCGCTGCGGTGCAGGACAGTGGCCATTCCCAGTGCCTCGGCGGGCGGCAGGTTCGCCGCGTTGTCGTCGACGAAGACGCACTCCCCGCCGGGCACTTCGAGCATCTTGAGGATGAGCTCGTACACCGCCGGCTCCGGTTTGCGCAGTCCGTGCCGCTCGGAGATGAGCGTCGCGTCGAAGGCCGCGTCGATGTCGAAGCCTCGATACATGTTCCACGGCCCCAGGCCCATGCTGTTGGACAGCAGACCGGTTCTCAGTCCGCAGGCGCGGGCCCGAGCCACCACCGACACCATGGCTTCGTCGAGGCGGGAATCCGCGAAGATCCGGCCCAGCAGGCCGGTGCCGTCGATGCCCAGCATCCGGCCCAGGCGACGGTTCCAGTCGAGCTGAGTGGCCCTGCCGCGTTCGAGGTCGTGAGTGAGCTCGACCATCGCCGGATCCCGGTACCAGGTCCGGTCCACCGCTCCTTCGGGAAGGCCTTCACGGATTTCGAAGCCGCGCACCGCGTCATCGAGCGATGTCGTGAGTACACCGCCGAAGTCGACTATGAGACATGTTCTCGGCACAGTCTTTCGAACCTCCCGCTCTCTGCCGACCTCTGTTGCCACGTTGTTCATCGCGGGTGTTCGCCGGTGATCTCCCGGTACTCCTGTGCCGTCGGCTTGGGGATCTGCGCGCCTTCGCCGTACAGGGCACGGCTGAACGCGACCCGCAAGCGCCGGGCGAAGCCGGTGTCGGCGCTTGCGTCCCCCGCGTTGCCGTTCGAGCCGGGCGCGATCGGCGGGTATTGCTCATGCTGGGTGAGAAGGTGGAGATCCTCCTGGCGGAGAGGCTCGTGCAGCTCGACGAACTCGCCGTTCGGCAAGCGCTTGATGACACCGGTCTCCCGGCCGTGCAGCACCATGTCGCGGTCTCTGCGTTGCAGGCCGAGGGCACACCGCTTCGCCACGGCGTAGGCCGCGAGGGGTGCGACGAAGAGCCCGACGCGGACCGCCCACGTCACCGATTCGACCGAGACATGGAACCGGGTGGCGATGATGTCGTTCGCCGCGCCGATGAGCGACACCAGATAGAAGCTGATCCACGCGACACCGAGCGCCGTTCGCACCGGGCGGTTGCGCGGCCTGTCGAGAAGGTGCTGTTCACGATCGTCCCCGGTCACCCAGGACTCGATGAACGGATATGCGCCCATGGCCAGGAAGAGGCCGACGCCCACCGCCAGTGGTATCAGGTTGTCCAGCGCCAGGGTGTGGCCCCAGAAGTCGATCTCCCAGCCGGGCATGACGCGCAGGAGTCCGTCCGCCACTCCCATGTACCAGTCGGGCTGCGATCCGGCCGAGACCTGGTCGGTGCGGTAAGGGCCGTACAGCCAGATGGGATTGATCTGCGCGAGTGCGGCGATGACGAAGATGGCGCCGGTTACCAGCAGGAAGAAGCCCGCGGACTTCACCGCCCGCACCTTGAGCGGCAGGCCCACGACATTCCTGTTGGTCCGCCCCGGGCCCGGATACTGCGTGTGCTTGTGGTGGAGCAGCAGGATCAGATGGGCCACGAGCAGTCCCACCATGATGGCGGGGATGATCAGAACATGGATCGTGTTGAAGCGTGCGACCAGTTCACCGCCCGGGAACTCACCTCCGAAGAGAAACATCGAGAGGTAGGTTCCGACGATCGGCAGGGAAAGGATCGTTCCGTTCACGACGGCGAGCCCGGTTCCGGAGAGCAGGTCGTCCGGAAGGTCGTATCCGGTCAGCCCTCCGAACATTCCGAGGACCAGCAGGAGGAACCCGAACAGCCACTGGAATTCGCGGGGTTTGCGGAAGGCGCCGGTGAAGAAGACGCGCAGCATGTGGACGAGCATGGCTCCGACGAATACCAGGGCCGCCCAGTGATGGGTCTGTCGGATCAGGAGGCCGCCCCGCACGTCGAACGAGATGTGCATGGTCGAGTTGAACGCCTCTGACACGGTCTGCCCTCGCAGCGGCAGGTAACTGCCGTTGTACTGCACCTCGTTCATCGACGGATGGAAGTACAGGCTCAGATAGATCCCTGTCACGACAATCACGATGAAGCTGTAGAGACAGAGCTCTCCCAACAAGAAGGACCAGTGGTCCGGGAAAGCCCTGCGCGCTTTGGCCCGGATCAGGCTGTACGGCCCCAGGCGCCCGTCCGCCCAGTGGGCAAACCTCTCCCCACTGCCTCCTTCGTCCACTTTTCTGTTCTCACTCTGCTCGTCCATGCCCCTGCAACCATTCTTCGTCCGACCCGAAAGGGGCGCTGATGGCCTTACGGATTCCGTTTTTCCCGGCTTGGAGTCAGCGCTGCTTCCACCTGTATGACCGAGCGCGAGGCATGGATGTGACACGCAGGGCGGTGAGTTGGTGCTCCGCGTGATCAGACCACGATCTTGCGGGGGTTGAAGTTGCCGCCCGGGTCGGCGGCGTCGAAGAGGCCCGACATGATCGCGACA
The DNA here is from genome assembly GCF_044767525.1 of Streptomyces sp. NPDC101234. Taxonomy (NCBI): domain Bacteria; kingdom Bacillati; phylum Actinomycetota; class Actinomycetes; order Kitasatosporales; family Streptomycetaceae; genus Streptomyces; species Streptomyces sp. NPDC101234. The sequence continues at coordinate 103,730 of NZ_JBIWOA010000030.1, forward strand.
CCCTGTGCGGAGATGTCCTCCTCCAGCCAGGGCGCGTGCTCCAGGCCCACCCCGTGGTGGTGCGAGATCGTGCCGCCGGCGTCGACGAACGCCTGCTGGATCGCGCGCTTGACGGTGTCGTACTCGCCGAGCGGATCGTCACCGAACACAAAGGCGAAAGTGAAGTAGAGGCAAGCTCCAGAGTGGTACGAGTGCGACATGTGTGACATCGTCCAGCCCTTGCGGCCGATCTTCTCGTAGGCCCGGTCCGCCGCCTCGTAGACCGCCGCATGGATGCCACGAAGCTTCGACCACGGACCGGCGGTCTCGCTCACGTCACCGGCGGCACCACGGTCGAGCAGGAAGTCGCGGATGTACGGCGTGTCGAACTTCTTCTGGTCGTAGAGCGCGCCGGGCCCCTTGCCGACGCCGATGCCGTGATGCTTGCGCACGATCCGGTCGACGAGCGACTTCTGCCGTTTCGCGTGCGCCTCGTCGCCCTCGAAGCCGATGAAGGAGAGGCACATCTCGTCGAGGTTCCAGCCGCGCTTCTTGAGATACGCCATGAGACCGGCCTGTGCCTTCTTCTGCATCCCCTTCGACTCCTTGCTCGTCGCCAGGGAGAAGGCCGTCTCGTGTGCGTCCGAGACACGGGTGACCGAGGGCGAGACGTCACTCTCGGCGATCTCCTGCATGGCGGCGAGGCCGCGGTCGAGGTTCCTGAAGAAGTAGGCATGGATGGCACGCTTCTCGGGAAGCCGGTGCACCTGCACCGTGACCTCGGTGATGACGCCGAGCCGTCCCTCCGAGCCCACCACCATCTCCCGCACGCTCGGCCCGGTCGACGCGCTCGGCACGGCACGGATCACGAGGACCCCGCCGACCCGCACGACACGCAGCCCCTTGACGATGTCCGCGATGTCGCCGTACTTGTCCGACTGCATGCCGGACGAGCGAGTGGCGACCCACCCGCCGAGCGTCGAGTGGGTGAACGAGTCGGGGAAGTGCCCCATCGTCCAGCCGTAGCTGTTGAGCTGGGCCTCGAGATCGGGGCCCAGCGCTCCGGCCTGGATACGCGCCAGGCCGGACTCGGCATCGATCTCCAGCACCCGGTTGAGGCGGCCGAGGTCGAGTGAGACGACCACCCGCGTGTCGCCCGGGTGCGGCTCAAGACTGCCCGCGATATTGCTGCCGCCCCCGAAGGGGATGATCACGGCGTCCGCCTCGACGGCTGCGTCCACGACTCTCTGCACCTCGGCCTCGTCGGCCGGATAGACGACGACATCGGCACTGCGCGAGATCTCGCCCGCTCGGATGCGGACCAGGTCACGCAGGCTCTTGCCGTACGTGTGGACGATCCGGGACAGGTCGTCGACGACGGTGTTCCCGGCTCCGACGATGCTGCTGAGAACCGCGACGAACTCCTCCGGAGCCGACGAGGCAGGCACCTTCAGCTGCGAGAGATCGGGCCGTTCCATGTGCTCGCCCGCCCAGAGGTCGAGACCGATGGCCTTCTGTACGAACGGTGCGAAACCAGGCTTGTCCTCGTGATGGAAGCCGACACCTTCCACGCCCCAGCCCCACCACTTCATGTGCTTCACATCATCGGTGCGCATCGCGTCGGTGCGGCTGATGGGTCCGGTCACGAACGGTCTCCTTCAGGTGTACGACATGAGGTGGCAGGCACGCCGAGGACGCGGTCGGAGTTCTCCTCGGCCAGGGCGACGATCGCCGAACGGATGCGTTCGGTGAACTCGCTCCTCAACTCCCCGGGAAAGGCGGTGAGCGGTTCACCGAAGACGACCCCGACCGGCTGGCGGCCCGGCTTGGGCCAGTTCGAGCCGCGAGGATGCGCCGCATGCGCGCCGATGACCGCGACGGGGACCACCGGCACCTCGGCCGACGAGGCGAGTGCCGCCGCCCCCGGCTTGAACGCCCCGAGGGATCCGTCGCGCGAGCGGGTCCCCTCGGGAAAGATCAGGAGCGGCACTCCCCGGTTCAGCAAGGCTTTGGCGCTCACGCCGCGCGCGTTGACTCCGGTGCGGTCGACCGGGAAGGCGTTGAAGAAGAGAGCGGTGAGGCCGCGTCGCTGCCACACGTCGAAGAAGTAGTCGGCGGCGGCTCCCACCGCGAGGTAGCGCGCCAGCCGGCGCGGCAGCGCGCCCATGATGAGTGGCGTGTCGAGGTGCGAGGTGTGATTGGCGACGACGACATAGGCGTCCTCGACCTTCGCCAGGCGCTCGCGCCCAAGTACCGTGACACTGGTCACGCTCCATACGACGGGCTTCAGCAGCCCTCGCTGCGCGACGAAACGCGCCGCAGCGTGGGAGCGTGAGGTGAAACGGTCGCGTATGGCCGCAGGCATCCGCTTCCTTCCCGTGCGGGCCTGCCCGCACTGATTCTTTCAGTGAGTACGACTGCCGTTGCGGCTGGACGAAATCCGTCGCGAGATCCACCGCACCGTGTGACGTGGAAGATGACGTGTGAACCAGATGAGCAGCCGGTACCGGAAGCTCGGCATGGAGATCACCCGTCCGCGGCGCACGTCGCGCAGACTCGTCTCGACGAGCCGCTGGGCGTCGAGCCAGAGGAAGTCCGGAATGCTCGACGACCGGATTCCGGCCCGCGTGTGGAATTCCGTGCGGACCCAGCCAGGGCAAAGTGCCGTCACGGTGACGCCCGTTCCATGGAGCTCGTTCGCCAGGCTCTCCGTCAGCGAGGTCACAAAGGCCTTCACGGCCGAATAGCTCCCCATCGTGACGAACCCGGCCGTGCTCGAAACATTGACGATCGCACCGTGCCCGCGCTCGCGCATGGCCCGTCCGGCGGCGCCCGCGAGCACCAGCACCGTGCGGCCCATGACCTCGATCGCCCGGTCGTGCGCAGCGGTGTCGGCCGAGGTCATCGGCGCGTGCACGCCGAAACCGGCGTTGTTCACGAGCATGTCCACCGGACGGGCGGGGTCCTCCAGCCGGGCGGCGACACGCTCGACGTCGGCACGGTCGGACAGGTCGGCGGGCAGCACCTCGACAGTACGGCCCCGGGATTCGAGCTCGGCCGCCGTACGGCCGAGCCGTTCCCTGTCGCGCGCCACCAGGACGAGGTCCCAGCCGCGGTCCGCCAGGGTGCGGGCGAACTCCGCTCCGATACCCGACGTGGCACCGGTGACAAGGGCGACCCGGGTACGGCTCAGCACAGTTTCAGATGCCATCTACTCGACATGCGAGTTCCCGCTCGTAGTTGTTGCGTCGGGCGCATGTCACACCTTTCGTTTCTCGGATCGTTCCGTTAGACCGGACACGCATCCGTCTTGTGACACGAGCTTCCTCACCTGCTCAGGCGGCCCCGTGCGTCCATGCGGAACCAAGTCGTGTGTCACACATGCGCCGGTATCCCGGTCTCAGATGACGGCCCCGACGCCTCTTCGCGCGATTCGGGGCCTCTGCAGAGTCACCCCCGTTCCCGCCCCAGAAAGTCCGTGCATGAACTCGAACAACGAGACGACGACCGGGCCGCCCGAGACAGCGGAATTCGACGTGCGTGAGTTCGCCCGTACGGCACACGGCAACCACCGCGGAACGCTCGACCTCGGGGCGCTCGCCGAAGAGCCGCTCGACACCGAGTCCCTCCGACTCGTGCGCGCGCTGCGCGACATGGAACGTGCGACGCTGCACCGTGTGCGCGACCGCCTCGTCACGGCGACACACAAGGACGCCCGGGTCACCGCTTTACTCGCCACGTGGATGTTCGAGAGGTTCTGGATCGCCGACGCCCTCGACGCCGTCCTGGATGCCTCTCCCGCCACCCGTGATCTCCCGCCGAGCGACGGTCCGGCACGGTCGGTACTGGCGGAGCGCCGTGAGCGCCGTGGCCCGGTCGCGCGCTCCCTCATCGCCAACATCACCGGCGCGCAGATCGTCGCCGAACACGTGACGACGGGCCTGGTGGACGAATGGATCACGCAGGCGGCCTACCGGCGTCTGGCCGGCGTGTCGCCCGCCATGGCGGCGATCATCAATCCCGTGGTGGAGATCAAGCATCGCCACAGCCGCTTCCTCGCCGAGGAGGCGGAGCGGCGGCTGCGCCGGTCGGCCCGCGCCCGGCGCATCACCCGCCGCGCCCTCCGGCACACCGCCTGGCCGCTCGGTTCCGTCGACCGGTCCGAGCACGAGCGCACCTTCTTCGAACACCAGGTCTTCGGCGACCGGAGCGGACGGGCCGAGGCACACCGCATCCGCGCGAGGGTCGCCGCGCTCCCCGGCATCCGTCCCCGTGTCGCATCCATCGTGGAATCGAGGCTTCTTCCGTGATACCGCACAACGCGAAGGCCCAACTCGGCAACGGACACGTCCTGCTGACCGGCGCGACCGGCTTCGTCGGGCAGGCCGTGCTGGAGCGACTGCTCGCCGATCACCCCACCACCCAAATCTCGCTCCTGGTGCGCGGGAAGGGCAGCCAGACCGGGCAGGACCGGCTCCGGCAGCTGCTGCGCAAACCCGTCTTCGCCCGCTGGCGGGACGCGGTGGGCGCCGAAGACGCCGAGCGCATCGTCCGTGAGCGGGTCACGGTGCTCGACGGCAGCATGACCAGCATTCCCGAGCTGCCCTCCGACCTCGACGTCGTCATCCACTCGGCGTCGACCGTCTCGTTCGATCCGCCCATCCACGAGGCGTTCGACACCAACGTCCATGGCGCCGTGAGCCTCTACGAGGCACTCCTCGCGTCCGGATCCGACCCGCACGTCGTTCATGTGTCGACCTGCTACGTCGGGGGACTCCGGCGCGGTGTGGTGCCCGAGGCCAAGCTCGAACACGACGTCGACTGGCACACCGAGTGGAACCTGGCGGCACAGGCCCACGAGCGCACCGAACTCACCTCGCGGGAGCCGGCGATGCTCGAGTCGTTCATGTCCCGCGCCCGCGGCAGCCACGGGAAGGAGGGACCGATCGCGGCGGCCCGCGCGAGCGAGAACGCGCGGCGTGAATGGGTGCGTTCCCAGCTCGTCGCCGCCGGCCGACGGCGCGCGCAGAGTCTGGGGTGGACCGACGTCTACACGCTGACGAAGGCACTCGCCGAACGGGCCGCGGAAGACCTCTGGGGCGAGGCCGGACACCGGCTTTCGGTGGTCCGGCCCGCGATCATCGAGAGCGCCCTCCAGCATCCGTTCCCCGGCTGGATCGACGGCTTCAAGGTCGCCGATCCGCTGATCTTCGCCTACGGCCGGGGTCAGCTGCCGGACTTCCCGGGCCTGCCCGACTCGATCCTCGACATCATCCCCGTCGACTTCGTCGTCAACGCCATCCTGGCCGTGGCGGCCACCCCGACCCCCGTCGACGAGCCGAAGTACTTCCACATCGCCTCGGGCGCGTCGAATCCGCTGCCCTTCCACCGCATGTACGAGAACGTGCGCGACTACTACACGCAGCACCCGATACCCAAGGACGACGGATTCGTCGACGTACCGACCTGGAAGTTCTCGGGCGAGCGCAGGTTCGACCGCGGCCTCCGGCTGGCCAGGAAGAAGGCCGACCTGCGGGACGCCCTGCTGCGGCTGATGCCGAACGACGAGCGCAAGCGCGCTCTGGCGACCCAGAACGCCAAGCTGCGCGCCGGCATCGCCACCCTCGGCAACTTCATCGACCTCTACCGGGCGTATGCGCAGACCGAGATCATCTTCGACGACCGCAACACCCGCGCGCTGAACAGCGCCCTTCCGGCCGAGGTACGCGCGGACCGTGGCTTCGATGTGGACCGGATCGACTGGGAGGAGTACCTGCAGAAGGTGCACCTGCCCGCGCTCAGCGAACTGACAGCCGCCCACCGTCGCAGGAAGGCCGCGGCCGCCCGGCTCGGGAACGCCCGGCCGGAACGCGAACTGCCGCGGCGTACCGACGTCGTCGCCGTCTTCGACCTCGAACGGACCGTCGTCGACTCCAACATCGTCGAGCAGTACCTCTGGGTGCGCACCACGGGCTTCCGCAAGGCCGCCTGGCCGAAGGAGGCGGCGGACCTGCTCACCTCGCTGCCCGGTTACCTCCGCGCCGAGCGGCGGGACCGCGGCGAGTTCATCCGCGCGTTCCTGCGCCGCTACCGCGGCATGCCCATCGCCCGCCTGCAGGAGGTGGTACGGCGCGGCTACGCCGACACGATGCTGCGGCACACGAGCGCGGACGCCGTGGCGCGCATCCGCGAGCACCGGGCGGCAGGTCACCGCACCGTCCTGGTCACCGGCTCCATCGGCCTGCTCGCCGCTCCGCTCGCCGACCTGTTCGACGAGGTCGTCGGAAGTTCCATGCACGTCAGGGACGGTGTGCTCACCGGCTACCTCGCGAAGCCGCCGCTCGTCGACGAGGCGCGGGCCGCCTGGCTCCAGCGGTACGCCGAGGAGGGCGGCTACGACCTCGCGGCCTCCTACGGCTACGGCGACAGCCACGCCGACCTGCCGTGGCTCTCGCTGCTGGGGACCCCCTCGGCGATCAACCCCGACGCCGAACTGACACGCGAGTCGCACCGGAGGAACTGGAACATCTACCGCTGGAAGAGCGGCGGTTCGGGTGTGCGCCAGGACGTCATCACGGCACGGGCGACGGATCCGGCACGCACCCACGAGACGGGCGACTGATGGCTTTCGACATAGACAAGTACACGAAGAACTCCACCGGCGTGCAGTGGGCCGACCTCGACTTCGACGAGTTCGAGCGCAACCCGCTGCCCGAGGAGACGCTGCGCACGCTGCGCTACATGTGCGACATCGAATACCACACGGTCTGCTACCTGCGTGATCTCCTGACGACGCCGTCCCACGACGAGCCTGCGGTGGGCGCGTTCATGACGATGTGGAACCGCGAGGAGTTCTGGCACGGCGAAGCGCTCGCGGCCGTACTGGAGCGCCACGGCCTCCGGGTCGACTTCGACGAACTCAAGGCGACCCGTCTGAAGCTCGGCTGGAAGGACCGCCTGGGGACGGTGAAGCAGACGGTGATCGGCCGGCTGGTCGGACACGACTTCGTCGCCGTGCACATGGCATGGGGTGCGGCGAACGAGTGGTCGGCGACAGCCGCGTACCACCGGCTCGCCGCACTGGAGAGCCACCCGGTGCTGGTACCGCTGCTCAGGCGGATCGCACAGCAGGAGACGAAGCACGTCGCGTTCTACGCCACACAGGCGCGCGACCGGCTCGCGGCGAGCAAGAAGGCCCGCGCGATCGCCCGGCTGGCACTCGAAAGGGCCTGGGGCCCGGTCGGCTCGGGCATCATGCCCGAGACCGAGGTCACGCACGTCATGACCCACCTCTTCGCCGGCTCCGAGGGCCGCAAACTCGTCCGCGACATCGACTCGCACATCGCGAAGCTGCCGGGCATGGACGGGCTGCGCATAGTCGAGGACGCCATGGACAAGCGCGGCATCGCTTCCTGACACACCGAGCGCACCGTCCTGACCGGACGACCACCCCGGCCGTCACTCCGTTACGAACCTCATTCCCGCACCCCCTGTCGGGCCGCAGCGAGTCTCGCAGCGGCCCGACAGGGGGTGCGGTCGATTTCTCTGCCCAGGCAAAAGGTGTCCGGATCGAGTGCCGCGACCACCGGACCGCCGTCGGCCTCGGTGTCCCCACCCTGGAGCCGTCCTCTCCGAAGCCGCCGTCCCAGCCGTGACTCCCCGCAAAAATCGGAAGGAGAAGGGATGGGGCGTGCTGCCAGAATCGGAGTGTGACCAGCCGGGAGATCCACTTCGACTGCCGACGTCATACTGATCGTGGCGTGCTCGAAGTCGTCCCGTGCATCGACGGTGTACCGCTCACCGACTTGATCGACCGGTTCGAGGCAGACGCTGAGATGCGGCCGGCCGGCGATGCCTACGGGGGTCTTGTCCCGGAGTTCTACCGGTTCGGCCCGATGGAAGACCACTTCCACGGACGATCGACCGGCGCGATCGGGCCCAGGACGCCCGTACTCGGCTGCGAATGCGGCGAGTGGGCGTGCTGGCCGCTGATGGCCGGCATCACCGTGACACCTGACCACGTGACCTGGCACTCCTTCGAGCAGCCCCACCGCACGACACGCGACTACTCGGGGTTCGGCCGGTTCCTGTTCGACCGCCGTCCGTACGACGACGCCGTGCAAGTCCTGAGCGCGGCGATCGGCGTCGACGGCACGTGAGCACATTCCATCGGCCGGCGGGGGAGAGGAGAAGTCATGTTCGACCACATGATCGGAGTGAGCCCCGAGCAGGCCGCTCGCTGGGTTGCGCTGGTCGAGCAGTGCCGACCGGTCCTTGAGAGCGACGGGATGGAAGCCGTCCAGACCTTCCTGGCCGACAGCGGCTTGAGCGTCATCCAGGCGATCGTCATCACTCGGGCGCTGCTGGGACATGCGGAGACACCGCTTCGAGTCGCCATCGACATCGTCACCACCGGCACGGCTCGACAGTAGGTTCACAACGGCCGGGTCGAGAACGAGGTCGGCCATCTCCGCCGTATGCAGGGCCGCCCCCGCCCGGATGATGCGGGGCGGGGGCGGGGAACATCGTGCGGTCCGGCCAGAAGGGGGGTGCGGCCGGGTGCCGAGGCGGCAGTGCGGCGCCGCGTTCCAATGGTTGTGCCCGATCCCGGTGATTACCGTAGCCACCGGGATCGCACAGCACAGCGGATCAACTGGCGCGGGCCGCGGTGATGATGAGGTCGGCCACGGCGCCGGGATGGGAGACGAGGGGGAGGTGCGAGGAGTTGATCTCCTTCACCTTGGCGTGTGCGACCTTTGCCGTCGCCTCCTGCGCAGCCGCCGGAATGATCTTGTCCTGGCGCCCGATCAGAGCCCATGAGGGGATGGTCTTCCACGCCGGGTCGCCCGACGGCTGGGTGACCGCGGAAGCCTCCAGCGGGCGCTGGGTCGCGATGATCTGGTTCTGCTGTTCGGCGGACAGGTCCTGGGCGAACGAGGAACGCACGACCTTCGGCTTCAGGTAGAGGTCCGCGTCGCCGGCCGATGCGCCGGGGAAGGGGACGAGGTTGAAGACCGTCGTCGGATCCGGCACGATCACGGCCGAACCGGGCTGGGAAGCGGCGATCTCTCCCGCCGACTGCCCCTTCGCGGGTATGAAGGCGTCGATGTACACGAGCGCCTTGACGTCGGTGTTGCCGAGGGCCGCGTTCGTGATGACCATGCCGCCGTACGAGTGACCGACCAGCACGATCGGTCCCTTGATCGTCTTGAGGTAGTCGGCCAGGTAAGCGGCGTCACCGCTCACACCGCGCAGCGGGTTCGGCGGGGCAACGACGTGGTACCCCTGGCTCCGCAGACGGTCGATGACGCCGTGCCAGCTCGATCCGTCGGCCCAGGCGCCGTGCACGAGTACCACAGTCGGCTTGTCCGCAGCGCCGGACCGATCGAACAGGGTGACCAAGGTCGTCGCAGTCGCCGAGGTGGATGCCCTCGCCGGATTGACCGCGGTGACGAAGAGAGCAACTCCGACGCTCGTAGCAGCCAGGACGGCGAGGGGAGTGCGGCCGCGTCGGTACAGATAACGATGATTCAAGGGAAGCCCTTTCGGGGGCACAGGTTGAATTGCGCTGTTTCTGGAAAGTGGCCGATTCGGCAGCTCAACGGGAGGGGAGCCGCTGCAGAGTGGGCGCCTCCCGGCCTATGAGCCGGCAACCTGGTCCAGCCGCACGGCATGGATGTCGAGAATCAGCTTCACCTTGTCGCTGATCAGAACTCCGCCCGTCGGCAGGGCCTTGCGGCCGTCAAGCCCCCAGCCGGAACGCCGCAGGGTGGCGGTGCCCGCGAAGGCGACACTGTGCTGCCGGTGGGCGTCCCGGCCTGCGCCGGCGAAGCCGAGGTCGAGGTGAACGGGCAGTTCGACGCCCTTGACCAGGAGGTGCCCCGCCATGCGGAAGCGACCGTCACCGGCAGGGCGGATTTCGCCCGAGCGGAAGCTCATGAGAGGGAACGTCGCCGAATCGAGGAAATCCGGTCCGGTGACATGAACGTCCCGTTCCGGATAACCCGTGTCAAAACTGCCGGTCTGGACACTCAGGTAGGCCTCGGACCGAGTGGGACGTGCCCCGTCAAGCCTGAGAATCCCCTCGAATGCAGTGAATTTGCCGCATACGTTGGTGACCATGCCGTACCGGACGGAGAAACCGATCGTGCTGTGGATCGGATCGACGGCGTAGATGCCGGTCAGCCCTGCATAGGGGGTGGTATGAAAAAGAGCGGTTGCCCTGGACTTGAACATGGCGGGCCGGTTCCTTCGTGCGTGGATCGGATCCACGGCCGGGCGGCCCCTGACTGCCGCCAGGGGCCGCCCGCAGTGCCTACCGCTGCTGTGCGAGCCAGTCGGCGAAACGGGTCTCGGCGATCTGCGCGCCAGGGCTCGGTACAAGCGTGGAGTCCTGAAGCTCGGCACCGGAGTAGGGGGCGCTCGGGTCCGTGACGACCGTGCGGGCGTCGTCCTTGTCGGCGAGCAGCTGACGGATGAGTTCGTCGAGCTGGAACACGTCGGGGCCGGCGATCTCCAGGACGCCGTTGACCGGGGCGCCGACCGCGGTGCGGCCGACGGCCGCGGCCACGTCGTCGGAGAAGATGGGCTGGAACTGGACGGGGGCCAGGCGCACGGTGTCGCCCTCGGTCGAGATGTCCGCGATCCCGTTCACGAACTCGAAGAACTGAGTGGCGTGGACGATGGAGTACGGGACGTCGGAGGCCTTGATCAGCTCTTCCTGCGCCTGCTTGGCACGGAAGTAGCCGCTGTCCTGAAGGCGGTCGGTACCGACCACGGACAGCGCCACGTGGTGCGTCACGCCGGCGTCCGCCTCGGCCTTCAGCAGGTTGGCGGTCGAGGTACGGAAGAAGTTCATGACGTCTTCGTCGGCCCACGAGGGGGAGTTCGACACGTCGACCACGACCGACGCGCCCTCCAGAGCCTCGGCCAGCCCTTCGCCGGTCAGAGTGTTGACGCCGGTGTTGGGCGAGGCCGCGACCGCCTCGTGCCCGTGGTCGTTGAGCTTGCCGACCAGCTTCGAGCCGATGAGCCCGGTTCCACCGATCACTACGACCTTCATGGTGGTGTCCTTCCGTGGGATTTCATGGTGCGGCGCGCAGGTGTGACGAGTTCTTCGTCGGCGCCTGAGAAATTTCGGTCTGCACCAGGAGAGACCGGACAGCAGAGCTACCTGTGACAGGAATTCGTAAGAATCGAGTGCGGTTGCTCACCGGTCACGTCACGGCTCCGCAGACGATTGGCTTATTCGGCGAGCTTTCCATCGGTCGAGACCTCTGCCATCAGAGCGGAAATCTCGTCCGGGATGGCCGGAATGCTCTCGCGAGTGATACCGGTCGTGGGCGACCACACGAGGTTGACCTGCTGAGCGGGGTCCATGTCGGGGTAGTCGCTGCGGTTGTGGCAGCCGCGGGTCTCTCGACGCTCGAGTGCCGCTTCGAGGGTGGCCCGGGCCGACAGAGCCGCGGACTTCAGATCAAAGGCGTGCGCCAGATCCTGGAAGCCGGCGATGTCCGGGTGCACGCCGACGTCCTCCATCCTCTTCTCGATCGCCGCGAGCTCCCCGAGCCCGGCGCGCAGGCCCTGCTCGTCACGTACGACTCCGGCGTGCTCCGTCATGGTGTTGCGGACGGCGCGCTGCAGGGCGCGGACGTTCTCCCGTCCGTCGGCCGCGAGGAGATCGGTGATCTCCGAGCGGGCCTCGGCGACAGCTGCCGCCGACCGCGGCTGGGCGGTCAGGGACCGTGCGTAGGCGGCGGCCGCCTGGCCGGTGATGCGACCGAAGACCAGCAGCTCGATGAGACTGTTCCCGCCGAGGCGATTGGCGCCGTGCAGGCCGCTCGACGCCTCGCCGATGGCGTACAGGCCGCGCACGTCGGTGCCGTGGTCCTCGTGGCGCACCCACACCCCGCCCATCGAGTAGTGCGCGGTGGGCGCGATCTCGATCGGATCGCGGGTGATGTCCAGCATCTGCAGATCGAGCAGGGTCTGGTAGACGCGGGGGAGACGCGTCATGATCGTCTGCCGTGGCAGATGGGAGACGTCGAGCCACACGCCGCCCTTGGGTGTCCCGCGCCCTTCCTTGATCTCCGTGTAGGAGGCCAGGGCCACGCGGTCACGGGTGGACAGCTCCATGCGCGCGGGGTCGTAGCGGTTCATGAACCGCTCGCCGAGCGCGTTGCGCAGGATGCCGCCCTCGCCGCGCGCGGCCTCGCTGACGAGGGTGCCGGCCGCGTTCTCGGGCTCGATGATCCCGGAGGGATGGAACTGCACCAGTTCGGGGTCGCGCAGGCGGGCTCCGGCCTCCACTGCCAGACGGAACGAATCGCCGGTGTTCTCGTCGCGCCGGGAGGACGTTCGCCGCCAGATGCGGGTGTGGCCGCCGGCGGCGAGAATGACGGCGTCGGCGTGGATCAAGTACCGGGTGCCGTCGGTGAGATCGAAGCCGTAGGCACCGAAGACGGCGCCGTCGTGGACCAGCAGCCGGGTGATGTAGACGCCGTCGAGCACCGGAACGTTCAGCTGCTGCGCGCGCCGGATCAGCGTGCGCTGGATCTCCAGACCGGTGTAGTCGCCGGCGAACGCGGTCCGCCGGAACTTGTGGGCGCCGAAGAAGCGCTGGGAGATCCGGCCGTCCTCCTCCCGGGCGAAGGCCATGCCGTAACGCTCCAGGTCGCCTATGCCCCGAGCGGCGCCCTGGGTGACGATCTCCACGGTGCGGGGATCGGCGAGCAGATAGCTCTCCTTGAGCGTGTCGGCTGCGTGCTGCTGCCAACTGTCCTCGGGATCCATGGTGCCGAGGGCAGCGTTGATTCCTCCGGCGGCAAGTGCTGTATGGGCGTCCTCCTTGGGACGCTTGCCGACCGCGAGGACGTCGATGCCGGCCTCTGCCAGTTCGATCGACGCTCGCAGCCCGGCACCTCCGGTTCCGATCACCAGCACCGTGGTGGAAAGTTGTTGTTCGGTGATAGCCACGATCTACTCCGATCGCCGAGGGAATGTCATTCAGTAGGACCGGCTCGTCCCGGAATCTGTGACGCCTGTGGTGGAGGCTCCCGTGGCGTCTCGGCGACGGCCTGTCGGTGAGGTACCGGTCGACGGCTGGGTGCGTGCGGAGAGCCGTCGTGTGCCGCCATGAGGCACACGACGGCTACAGACGCGCCGTACAGCTGGACAGACAGCCGATGCCGTCGGTCAAGAGGCCAGCTTGATGCTTGTCGGCGTGCCCCGAAGGGCCATCTTCGTGTAGGGGCACAGCGAATCGGCCTGCTCCATGAGCGGGGTGGCCACGGCAGGGTCGACGTCCGGCCACCTGACCACGAGGTCGGTGTGCAACAGGTAGCCGCCGTCCTCGGGGTCCCGTCCGAAGGCCACGGTTGCCTCGATGGAGATCGCTGCCGGGTCGAGCGCGGCCTGCCGTGCGACGAGACTCAGCGCCCCGTGGAAACAGGCGGCAAAACCGGCGGCGAACAACTGCTCGGGATTCGTCCCCCGGCCGTCTCCTCCCAGTTCCGCAGGCATGCGCAGGTCGAGATCCAGGACTCCGTCGCCCGAGCGCGCCCTTCCCGAGGCGCGCCCGTGACTGGCCGTCCCCCCGCTCACCGTCACGGTCGTGGTGTAGATCGGGGCGAAGGCCTCTCCGTCGTAGTCTTTGTCGGTGGGCAGATCCGGCAACCGGGTCCACTCGGTCACGGCATGACTCCGTCGGCGTCGCGGTGCACGTCCGTGTTCGTCGGTCCTTTTACGTCACGCGACTTCTTTACGTCGAGCCAAGTAATGTCAAATTTCATATTTGGTACACCTTTGCACGTTAGGGTTTCCAGATGCGGACAATCAGTTGACCGGCACCTTCTCGCTCTTGTGACAGCCGTCGGTACGTGACCGGTGAACGGCCGCGGGCTGAAGGAGGCTCTCGATGTGCCCGCGGGGTGTGGCCGCCGGAGGCGGGCGGTCGGCGGATCCCCGTGCAGCCCCGGATGGCGGCAGGATGTGGCCAGGCCAAACCGATAATGCCCGGATATGGTGTGTTCTGTAACACTTCGGACGCGCTGTCGGTGAAAGGGCATGTCATGAAGTTCGCAGTCATCGGCGGCACCGGACTGATCGGGTCGCAGGTCGTCGAGAACCTGAATGCCGCCGGGCACCAGGCCGTGCCGCACTCCAAGTCCACCGGTGTCGACGTCATCAGCGGCCAGGGGGTGGACGAGGCGGTGGCCGGTGCCGACGTCGTCGTCAACCTGACGAACTCCCCGACCTTCGACGAAGCCTCGCCGGCCTTCTTCCAGACCTCGATGGACAACCTGGTGGCCGCGGCCCGCAGGGGCGGCGTCGGCCACTTCGTCATCCTCTCCATCGTCGGCGTGGACCAGGTGCCGGAGCTGGACTACTACCGGGCCAAGACGCTCCAGGAGCACATCCTCGCGGACGGGTCGGTTCCCTATTCGATCGTGCGGGCGACGCAGTTCATGGAGTTCATGGACGCCACCATGTCCTGGACCTCGGACGCCGACACCGTCCGGCTGCCCGCGACCCCCATCCAGCCCATCGCCGCCAAGGACGTGGCCGCCGCGGTCGCGGAGGTCGCCGCGGGCGCCCCGCTCAACGGCATCCGCAACATCGCCGGCCCCGACATCTTCACCCTGGACGAACTGGGCCGGATCACCCTGTCGCGCAAGGGCGACAACCGCACCGTCGTCACCGACCCCACCGCCGGCATGTTCGCCGTCGTCAAGGGCGACGTCCTCACCGACAAGGACGCCCACCTCGCCCCCACCCGCTACACCGACTGGCTCTCCTGAGAGGCTCGCGCCCGGCGCATCAGCCGCAGGGCCCCTTGAATGCCACGGGTCAGTGACCGAACGATTCCGGCAGCCCGCGGCCGCAATGCAACGGCGCACCGCCATGGCCAGGGCCATGGCGGTGCGCCGGAGATGGTCGGTCGACCCGGTTCCGCCGTGGTCGACTCGGCTCCGCCGTCAGCGCCGTCAGTGCGCGGTACACGACATCGGTGGCACTCATGCCTTACCGCGTCCTCCCGCGGAGCGAACGGGCTCCGTTCGGAACCTGCCTGTGCGCAGGCGGTGGGTCAGTCGGTGGGCCGCGGGGCGCGCAGATGGGCCCGCTTCTCCAGTTCCTCGTCGTCGACGAGCGTGAGCATCGGCTGGCCCGGCGCGCACATCATGAACACGATGTACTTGGCCGGGACGTCCGACGAGGCGTTGCCGTTCTGATAGTGGATCACTTCACCGCCCGGCTCCCAGAACGTCTCACCGGCCTTGATCACGTGCTCCGGCTCACCCTCCAGCTCCCACCGGACGGCTCCCTCGAGTACGTAGCCGAAACACGGCCCCGAGTGGCGGTGCGGGGGAGTGCCGGGGTCACCGGGAGCCCACTCGACAAGCACAGTCATTCCCGAAGCCCCCTCGGGAATGAAGGGCGGCTTGACGTCTGCCAGCATCTTGGGGCCGAAGCCGTCCTCTGAATGCATTCCGTGCATTTCGTGCATCAGTGATACACCTCCGTAGACCCGCCCGGAATACGTGATCTCGCGTCAGGAATTCCGGGCTCACAACAACCTGCTTCGCGGTGAAGACAGAACATGGCCCGCATCTGTGACACGCCGCGTGCCTCCTGCCTTGCATGCGACGAGGCCCCATATCACCCTGCTCCCTGTCGGCGGTCTCCACAATTCGGCCGGCATGAATGGGCCGACAGCCCGCATGGGTATTTCGGTGGGGCCTTGCTGACCAGGGGGCATGCACCCTGAGGGGGGCGGGCGCAGTACCGGGCCGCGAAGAATTCGGCCGGCCGACCGCGTGGTTGAGCGCAGTCGGCCGGTGCCCGAAGTCCGTCTCCGCGCCGAAGGCAGGGGTGATGCGGAGAGGGACCGTCCGGGTCCGGCAGCGCCGGACCCCGGCTGCTAGCCGAACATGCCGACCGTGTAGCCGCCGGCCGGCTGCCGGGTGATGAGGTTGATGCGGTTGTACGCGTTGATGAGGGCGATGAGCGTCGTCAGCGCGGCGAGCTGGTCCTCGTCGAAGTGCTTGGCGGCGTTCGCCCAGGCCTCGTCGGTGACCCCACCGGCCGCGTCCGCGACACGGGTGCCCTGCTCGGCCAGCTCCAGCGCGGCGCGCTCGGCCTCGGTGAAGACCGTCGCCTCCCGCCAGGACGCGATCAGGTTGAGCCGCACCGAGGTCTCCCCGGCGTGGGTGGCCTCTTTGGTGTGCATGTCGGTGCAGAAGCCGCAGCCGTTGATCTGGCTGGCGCGGATCTCGACCAGGTGCTGAACGGTGGCCGGCAGCGTCGAGCCCGACAGCGCCTTGCTGGCGGACAGGAAGTGCTTCAGCACCTTGCCCGCGAAGGGATTTCCGTAGTAGTTGAGGCGTGCATCCATTGGTGCTCCTAGTGAAATTGCCGGTACACGCTAGTGACCGGACAGCCCGGCAAGGTGTGACACCTCGGGGCATGTGACGTGGGTCACTGTGGTCATGCTGTCGATGACACGCGCTGCACGGCAGCCACAGCGACGCAGTGCCGAGGATCGTCACAAAGGTGTCCCGTGCGCGGTCCTTGGTGTTGTGGACGACCGGCTTCACCCCACCGTCGGTCGGTCTCTCCCTCAAACACGCTGTGACAGAAAGGCCGCCATGAGTGTTCCGTCCAGGCCCACTGCGTTCCCCGCGACGAGCGAGCTCGACCAGTTGCCCGACCGGGACGCCGAGGAAACCGCCGAATGGCAGGCATCACTCGACGCCGTCGTGCGGAACGCGGGGCCGGACCGGGCGGTGTACCTGCTGCGACGGGTGCACGAGTACGCGGCCAGGTCCGGGATCGCCCTGCCCGGGCTCCTGTCCTCGGACTACATCAACACCATCCCGACATCCGCGCAGCCCGCCTTCCCCGGTGACGTCGCCATGGAGTCCAGGATCACCGCCCTGAACCGCTGGAACGCGGCGGCGATGGTGACACGCGGCTCCCGCCTGGGGCTCGGCGGCCACATAGCCACCTACGCCTCGGCGGCATGGCTGTACGAGGTCGGGTTCAACCACTTCTTCAAGGGCAAGGAGCGGGACGGCTCAGGCGATCAGCTGTACGTGCAGGGGCATGCGTCGCCCGGTATCTATGCCCGCGCGTTCCTGGAAGGGCGCCTCGACGAGGAGCAGTTGGACAGTTTCCGGCGCGAGGCCGACGGCCACGGACTGCCGTCCTACCCCCACCCCCGTCGCCTGCCGTGGCTGTGGGAGTTCCCGACCGTCTCCATGGGACTCGGTCCGCTCGCCGCCATCTACCAGGCTCGGTTCAACCGCTACCTGCACGCGCGTGGCATCAAGGACACATCCGGGTCCCGGGTCTGGGCCTTCCTCGGGGACGGGGAGACGGACGAGCCCGAGGCGATGGCCGCGCTGGCGCTCGCCGCCCGCGAGGGCCTGGACAACCTCACCTTCGTCGTCAACTGCAACCTGCAGCGCCTGGACGGTCCGGTACGGTCGAATTCCAAGATCGTTCAGGAGCTGGAGGGCCGGTTCCGCGGTGCGGGCTGGAACGTGGTGAAGTCCCTCTGGGGTGAGGCCTGGGACGCCGTGCTGCGACAGGACACCACCGGGGCCCTCGTCCACCGCCTCGGCGAGGTGCCCGACGCCCAGATGCAGACGTACGCCGCGCGCGACGCCGCCTACATACGCAAGGACTTCTTCACCGGCGATGCGCTCTCCGGCATCGCCGCCGGGCTCAGCGACGCCCGGCTCACCGATCTGTTCGAGAACTCGCGCGGCGGGCACGAACCCCTCAAGGTCCACGCCGCCTACCGAGCCGCGGTCGAGCACCATGGAGCACCGACCGTCATCCTCGCCCAGACGGTGAAGGGACACACGCTGGGTGCGGGCTTCGAGTCCCGCAACGCCAATCATCAGATGAAGAAGCTGACCATGGCACAGTTCCGCGAGATGCGGGACGTGCTCGAACTTCCCATCCCCGACGGTGCGTTGAGCGGCGACCTGGTGCCGTACTGGCACCCCGGTGAGAATTCGGAAGAGGTGCGGTACCTGCGCGACCGGCGTACGGCTCTGGGCGGCCCCGCCCCCGTGCGCAGGGTGGTCGCCAAGCCGCTGGCACAGCCGCCGGCCGCCCCCTTCGAGGCCCTGCGGAAGGGCTTCGGCAACCAGGAGGTGGCCACCACCATGGCCCTGGTCCGGCTGGTCAAGGACCTGATGCGGGTCGACGAGACGGGGCGGCGCTGGGTGCCCATCATTCCCGACGAGGCCCGCACCTTCGGCATGGAGTCCCTGTTCCCGACGGCCGGGATCTACTCGCCGCACGGCCAGACCTACGAACCGGTCGACGCGGACCAGCTGCTCTACTACCGGGAGACCGAGAACGGCCAGCTCATCGACGAAGGCATCACCGAGGCCGGTTCCATGGCCGAGTTCACCGCCGCGGCGACCTCGTACGCCACGCACGGCGAGCCCATGATCCCGTTCTACATGTTCTATGCGATGTTCGGTTTCCAGCGAACCGGTGACCAGTTCTGGGCTCTGGCGGACCAGATGGGGCGCGGGTTCGTCATCGGGGCGACGGCCGGCCGTACGACGATGACCGGCGAGGGTCTGCAGCACGCGGACGGGCACTCCCACCTGCTGGCATCCGCGAATCCGGCCGCTGTGAGCTACGACCCGGCCTTCGCGTACGAGATCGCGGTGATCGTCAGGGAGGGGCTCCGGCGGATGTACGGCGACCAGCCCGAAGACGTCTTCTACTACCTGACGGTCTACAACGAACCCAAGCATCAGCCGGCCATGCCCACCGGTCCGGCGATCGAGGAGGGGATCCTGCGGGGCATGTACCGGTTCCGGCAGGCGGAGCCGTACAACGCCGGACCCAGGATTCAGCTGCTGGCCTCCGGCACGGCAATCCACTGGGTGCTGGAAGCCCAGGAACTGCTCACGACACAGTGGGGAGTCCAGGCTGACGTGTGGTCGGTGACCTCCTGGACGGAGCTGCGCCGCGATGCCATGAGTGCCGACAGGGCGCGGCTTCGGGGTGAGGAGCGCGTCCCGTATGTGACCGCTGCGCTGTCGGGCCGCCCAGGGCCGGTGCTGGCGGTCAGCGACTGGATGCGGCAGGTGCCCGATCAGATCAGCCAGTGGGTCGAGCAGGACTACACGTCGCTGGGGACGGACGGCTTCGGACTGTCGGACACGCGTGACGCCGTGCGCCGCTATTTCCACGTGGACGCCGGGTCGATCGTTGTCGCCGCCCTGGACCTGTTGGCGCGGGCCGGCGAGATCGCTCCGGAGGCGGTTGTCCAAGCACGCGATCGCTACGGCCGGCAGGCGTGAGCCTCGTCGGGGATGTGCCGTTCCTGCCCGCCGGAGTGGACCTCCCGACCGTGTCGGCCGTTCAGGCCGACGCGGCGGACGCAACCGTATGCCCCGCGCTCCGGACGGGCCTGCTGCCCTTGTGCGGACCCGGGCGTTGTCTCGCACCACCTTCAGCGGCCTCAACCGCGATGCGGTGCCGTCGCCGGGAGCAAGCCGTGCCGGCCGGGCCATGCGGAGGGAGCCCCGAGCCGATCGCCCCGCATCGCCCTCGGCCGGGGAAGCCGAGCCACGCCGTCTGCCACCCCACCCACCAGCAGGCAACGGGCCATGGGCGCCGCCGGCTATCCATCGACGAACGTGACCGTCTCGTCGAGTGGTGCCCGGCCTGTGCGGTTGTAGGGCACGGCGGAGTCCTCGAATCCGATCGACATGCCGCAGAAGAGGATGAGGTCGTCCGGGGGTGACAGGACCTCCGCCACGGTCCTGCGATACACCGACCACGCCATCTGCGGGCAGCTGTGCAGGCCTTCGGCGCGGAGCAGCAGCATCACGGTCTGCAGAAACATGCCCACGTCGGACCACTGGGGCCGGCCCAGATCGCGGTCGATGTAGCAGAACAGGGCGGCCGGCGCGCCGAAGCAGTTCCAGTTCCCGGTAGCGGCCCGCTGGCGCGCCTCCCAGTCCTCGCGTGCGATGCCGAGCGCGCTGTAACGCTCCGCACCGAAGGCGGATCGGCGCTCGCGGTACGGGGACTTCAGCGTGGCCGGGTACATCTCGTATTCGCGCTCGTCCCAGGGATCGCATGCGGTCACGCGCCCGCCGGCGAGCTCCTTGAGTTCGGCCAGCGGCCGGCCGGTCAGCACGTAGACGTGCCAGGGCTGGAGGTTCGACCCGGACGGTGCCCAAGCCGCAGCCGACAGCACCCGCTCCAGCATCTCCCGCGGGACAGGCCGGTCGATGAATCCACGCACGGCCCGTCGGCTTGTGACTGCCTCGTAGACGTCCAAGATCACCAGTCTCCCTCGTCTGCCCTGCACACCCATCCCGTGACCATCGGTGGACTGCAAAATGGGATGATATGCGCTAAATAGCATGGATGGGAACGGTGCCGGAACTGCTGGGCACAGCCGACCGAGCCGAAGTGCATCGGCCGACGATGAGATCGTCGGCCGATGGCGTTGGTCGCCTCGAAGGCGATCTCTGTGAACCCGGCCCGGCACCTTCGCCCTGCTCGGTCGGTTCCTACCGACGACAGCAGGGCCGCCAGCGTTCCTCGGTCTGCGGCAGTCGGGAACGGTGCTCCCCTCCATCCCGGTGTCGGCCGATCACCGGCCGGAGGCATGGGTCCGGCTCCAGCTCCCCGCCACGGCGTGGAAAGGGAGGTCAGTGGTGTGGCCCGGCCGGTTGATCCGATGCCGACGAGCCGCTCGCCGGAAGGTGGTCCTCCGCCCAGAAGAACAGAATGGCCAGAGGGATGAGGAAGGCCTTGCCATGCGGAGACAGCGCGTAACGGGTTTGCGACGGCAGTCCGGGCCGCACGTCCCGGGCGATCAGGTCGATCTCGGTCAGTTCCTGGAGGCGCCGGGCGAGCATGCGGTCGCTGATGCGGGGGACACGCTCGCGAATCTGTGCGAAGTCGGCCGGCCCTTTGGCCAGAGCCATGAGGATCAGGCCGTTCCAACGTCGGCTGAGCAGGGCGAAGGCCCGAGTGATGGCCGGGGAGGTATCGGCCGGCTGCGGATGTTCGGACCGGCCTGCCGGGCTGGGGTGTCGTGGCGTGGTCATGGTGTGTGTCCGCTCCGGTACGGCGCGAGGCATCGCGGTTCAGCACCTCGCGCAGTACTCCGTGGTCTTGACGGGAGCCGACCCGTCTGTCTGCCGGGCCGCACGCCTGGGTGGCGGTGCACCCGGCGTGATGTCGGCTCATACGGACGGCCGTGCCCTCGATGTGCCGCTCGTGCGCGTTGACAGCCAGGACCGCGATCCGCTGCCCCGCCGGGAACATGACGCCCGGGGCGACGAAGGCCGGGGGCAGCTGTGCGTCAGCGCTTCCTTCGCCATCGCCACGGGGCCGAAGTGCTTGGCGCCCATGGCCTGATCGCCTGCAAGAAGCGCTCGGCATCAACCGTCACTGTCGTTGCGGCGGGCGTGGGCGTGCGCGTGATGCCGAACCGGCGGGGTGGCGCCGACCTCCGGCGAGGACGGGAGCGGTTCCCCGGAGGCCGTCGCACCGGTCTTCGTGCGGCGGGCTTCCCCGGTGACCCAGTGACCGAACATGACCGCTGTGAGGCCGCAGACGCTCCACAGAACGAGGACGGCAAGGTGGCCGGCGCCGGCACTGCCGTCGAAGTACGTGGTATCGCGAAGCAGGCTGGCTCCGGCGCCGGGGGGTAGCCACTGGCCGACGTAGTCCACGCCCCTGGGGAGCATCTCCGGGGCGGAGGTGGCACCGGAGAAGGCGTTCCCGACGAAGACCATGAGCGCGGCGCTGAGCCCAAGACCCACCGGCCCGAGGAGCCGGATCACACCGGCGGCGGTGGCGCTGACGGAGATCAGGTCGAGCGACAGGATCGCCCATGTGGCCACGTGGTCGTGCGGCAGTGCCCCGAGGAAACCCTGGGCCACGAGATAGATGCCCAGCGCCGCGACGGCGCAGGCGACGAGAAGTGTCAGCACGCGGTGCCGCGGGCGGGCCAGACCGCGGGCCATCGTGACGAACGCCCCGATCAGGATGCCGCAGATCGTGAGCGGGAAGACCGATGAGCTGAACACCGCACCCCGGGGGTCCTCGACGGCGACGGGCACCACGTCGACCGCCTTCACGAGGATCTTCACCGAGGAGTCGGCGCCGGCGGTTCCCTGCTGGACAGCCGCCTGCTTGTGGGCCTTCGCCGAGGAATGCGCACCGGTGGCCTTCTGCTCAGCGGCTTTCTCCTGCGCGGCCTTCTCCTGCGCGGCCTTCTGCTGAGCGGCCATCTGCTGGGTGAGCTGCTGGGTGGCCTTGTCGGCCAGTTGTTGTCCGACATCGGTCAGAACCTGGGCCACAGAGGGGCTGGCGGCGGTGGCCTTCAGGACGGTGATGCTGTGGCCGGAGATGGCGAAGGCGCCGTAGATGTCCCGGCTCTTGATCGCCGACCGCGCGGCCTGCTGGTCGGGATAGAGATGGAAGTCGAACGCGCCGGGCTTCGCACGGGCCAGTCCCTCCACCGCGTGCTGGCTGGCCGGTCCGGTGCCGACGATCCCGACCGGGACGTCGCGCGGCGAGATCCGCCCCGCCGGCCAGGCGAACGCCAGCACCGCCAGAGTGATCACTATGGGCAGCGCCACGGCGGCGATGGCGACTTCCCGCCACGCCTGGCCTCCTGACAAGGGGTTTCTCACAGTGCACCTTCTCGTAAAAAGGAATGATCGTTTTATTGGCACCCTCAGTCTCGCCTGTCGAGTCGACAGGCGTCAACATGAATGTTCGTTTTCTTTGTTAGGCTGGGCTCATGCCCAAGGTCACCCAGCAGCACATGGACGCTCGCCGCAAGCAGATCCTGGACGCGGCGCGCCGCTGTTTCCTCCGTGACGGTTTCCACTCCACGTCCATGCAGGACCTGTTCGCCGAGGCGCAGCTGTCCGCGGGCGCGGTGTACCGGCACTTCACCAGCAAGGACGAGATGATCCTCGCGATCGCCGAGGAGAACATGCGCGATGTCCTCGACATCACGCTCGCCGTCGCCGCGAACCGGCAGGGCCGGTCCATGGGGGAGGCCGTCGCGGAACTGCTCGACGTGATCCGGGTCAAATCCGCCGAGGAGGACGTGGCCGGCCTCGCTGTTCTGGTCTGGGGGGAGGCCATGCGCAACCCCTCGCTGGCGCGCGAGCTCGACCGTCTCATGGGCGGCATACGTGCCAATCTGGTCACTCTGGTACGCGACCACCAGGAAAACGGCGGACTGCCCGTGGAGGTGACGGCTGAGGCGATCGCTTCGACGATGCTCTCCATCCTTCCCGGCTACATCCTCCAGGTGGCTCTGTTCGATCCGGCTGTCGTGGCCGGGGTGCCCGAGGCGGTGCGGGCGTTGTGGCCGGGGCCGGCCGACCGCTGATGCGTGGCCCGTCGAGAGCTGTCGGTGCGGCGCCGCGTCATGGAGCGGGTCTGCCGACGTTTGCCCGGAAAAGACGGGGCAACACGCCAAAAGGGAGGTCAGAATTCGGGCGCCGTCCGGGACGACCGCCCCAGGTTCTGTTCGGCCCAGATGCACTTGCCCGCCGAGGTGTAGCGGGTGCCCCAGCGCTGAGTGAGCTCGGCGATGAGGAACAGTCCCCGGCCGCCCTCGTCACTGTCCCGGGCTCGGCGCAGGTGAGGGGCGGTGCTACTGCCGTCGGAGACCTCGCAGACAAGTGATCGATCCCTGATCAGCCGTAGCCGGATCGGCTCGGTGCCGTACCGGATCGCGTTGGTGACCAGCTCGCTGACCACCAGTTCCGTGGTGAACGCGGCCTCCTCCAGCTCCCACGCGGTGAGCCGCTCGTCGACCTGCTTGCGTACCCCCGCCACAGCTGCCGCGTCCGCAGGGACGTTCCACTCGGCGACGTTCTCCCTGCCGAGGACCCTGGTGCGGGCGACGAGCAGGGCGACGTCGTCGGTCCGCGTCCCGGAACGCAAGGACTCCAGGACTGTGTCGCAGAGTTCTTCCAGCGAGGGCACCGACCGAGTCAGGGCCTCGCGCAGCTCGTCGACACGTTCGTCGATGTCATGGCCGCGGGCTGCGACGAGTCCGTCGGTGAACAGAGCCAGCAGGCTGCCTTCGGGGATGGTCAACTCCGCCGCCTCGAACGGCAGGCTGCCCAGCCCGAGCGGGGGTCCGGCGGGCACGTCGACGACCTCCGCGGTGCCGTCCGGGCGCACCAGAACCGGGGGCGGGTGACCGGCCCGGGCCAGCGTGCAGGTACCGGACGCGGGGTCGTAGACGGCGTACAGACAGCTGGCGCCGACGTCGCCGGGGATCGCGTCGTATCCGACGGCACCGGCACCGGACCCGTCGCCCCTCCCTCCCGCCGGGTGGGTCACCATGTCGTCGAGGTGGGTGAGGAGCTCGTCGGGCTGCAGGTCGATGTCCGCGAGGGTACGGACCGCTGTCCGCAGCCGGCCCATGGTGACAGCGGCGCCGATGCCGTGCCCCACGACGTCCCCGACGACCAGGCCGACGCGGGTACAGGGCAGGGGGATCACGTCGAACCAGTCCCCACCCGCCTCGCTGGCGCGGTCGGCGGGCAGGTACCGTGCAGCGGTTTCCGCGCCCGGATGCATGATCGGGCCACGCGGCAGCAGGGTGCTCTGGAGCAGGATCGCCATGCCGTGTTCGCGGGTGAACCGGCGGGCGTTGTCCAGGCAGATCGCAGCACGGGCGACCAGGTCCTCGGCGACGGCCAGATCGGTGGCGGTGAAAGACTCACGGGCCGCGCTGTGGCGGAGGAAGACGGCGGCTCCGAGGGTGGTGCCGCGGGCTCGGACGGGCACCGTGATCAGCGAGTGCGCTCCGGAGGCGCGCAGCTCTGCCGCCGCCGTGGGATCGTCGGCGAACCAACGGGTCACGTGTGGATCCGTGAGGTCGTGCAGTTCGGCACGCCCGGTCGCCACACACCGGCCGACCGGTGAGGAAGCCGGGTGCCATCGCGTCCCGTCGGGGGCGGGACACCCCCATACAGGGGACTCGGGCCGTTGCGCGGCCCGGCGCAGCAGAACGGGGCCGGAGGGTACGGACGTGGGCAGCTCACCGCCGAAGACCGCCTCGAACAGGTCGACCGTGACCACGTCCGCGAAGCGGGGCACGAGGAGTGCGGCGAGTTCGCCGGCCGTCTCCGTCAGTTCCAGGGTGGTGCCGATGCGGGTGCGGGCCTCGCTGAGCAGGGCCAGCCGCTCCCGTGACTCGTACTGCTGGGAGTAGTCGTACGCTGACATGCCCACCGCGCGCACCTGGCCGAGCGGGTCCCTGAGAGGGTAGAAATCCACGGTCCAGGCATGCGGCTTCGGTTCGCCGGGGACCCTGAGGAAGGTCTCTCTCTGTGCCGCTTCGCCCGTCGCGGCCACCTGCCGGATCCATCGGTCGTTCTCGATGAGTGCGGCGTCCGGGACCAGTTCGCCGAGGTGCCGGTCGCGGAGTTCCTCCTCGCGCAGACCGGTCGCCCGGGCCATCGTCCGGTTCTGCTTCAGGTTCCGGGCTTCGCAGTCGAATATCCCGAGGTGAGCCGGATGCTGCTCGAACGCCCACCGCATCAATGCCTCGTCCCCGGGATCCTGCGCACCGGACCGAGCCTCCTCCGCAGTGCCTTGAGCCTCCGCGATCAGGACAAACCCGCCCGGTTGTCCGGACGCCACCAGCGGCGACACGCAGACCCGCGCCTCGACAGAGTGGCCGTCACGGTGCAACAGCGCCGCTCCGTCGGTGGTGAGGAGTCCGGCGAGAGGTCTGCCGATGACCTCTTCGGGTGCGTAACCCCACAGGGCCTCTGCGGCGCCACTCCACAGGACTATCCGGCCGGCAGGGTCCGAGACGGCGGTGGCCGCGGCTGTGCCGACGTGGATCCGCGCCGATTCTGGAAGCGGCGGACCGGACCGCGCGTGGGGGTGCGCCATGATGCCCACCTGGTGTGCCGTGCCCGATGACTACCGGATTGCCTTTGGCATCGGATCTATTCACGATCGTTCCACGGCCGACCGCCGTCAAGCCGCATTTTGTTTCAAACGATACCGTATTGGATGAATGGATGGCTGATAGCCTGGAGTTGTGACTGCCGACACTCCTCATCCAGCCGTCGCCCCGCGTGCGACCGACCGCCCGGGGGACGCTTCGCCTTTCGCCCTCGGCCTGCTGCTGCGGCGGGCGCATTGGCGTGCGGCGGCGGTGATGACGGAGGCTCTGCGGCCGCTCGGTATCGAGCTGCGGCATTTCGCGGTGCTGTTGGTGCTGGTCGACCGCGGGCC